>WTJA01000112.1:36676-41798 GCA_011524995.1 Alphaproteobacteria bacterium
GCGGCAATGGCGGACGCAGCGCTGAGCGGTGTCACTGATAACCCATGACCGTAGGAAATGGTCATGGATGCAATACGCTCCCACCGTGCGGGAACAAGCGGTCGTGCGACTTCTGGCAATTCTAGAGATAATCTATCTAACAAACCCAAACGTTGCATATAAGCGCGCTGTGTCTCAATGCCCATCGCATCGGCCATGCGTGCCGAGCCGATATTTGAGGAATAGACAAGGATTTCTGAGACGCTCAGCGGTCGATTATGGGGATGATAATCCCTGATTTTAAACTTCGAAATCGAAATAGGCTTGGAGACTTCAAATTCTTCTTCAAAGCGAACAGCCCCTGATTCAAGGGCAATCGCGGTATTCAACACTTTGAAGATAGACCCCATTTCATACACGCCCTTTGTCACCTTGTTAAAACGGGCATCTTCATCAGAGCGACCAAAGTGATTAGGGTTGAAATCAGGCAGAGAGGTCAGGGCAATCACTTCCCCTGTCTTGATGTCGATCATGACGCCTGCACCGCCGATCGCTTCAAACTTATCAATCTGGTCGAGGATTTCTTGGCGCAATACGCCTTGCACACCCATATCAAGGGCAAGATGCAAATCTTGGCCAGAGGCGAGATGGGTATCAAATTGCTTTTCTAGCCCAGCGATCCCTTTGCCATCAACATCAAGGGCGCCAAGAATATGCGCGGCTTCATGACCATGCGGGTAGAGGCGTGTGGTCGTATTTTTGACGGCTATGCCAGGGAGTCCGAGATTGAGAATTTGTTTATATTTTTGAGGCGTCAAACGACGCTCTAACTCAATATAGCGTGTCTTTGTGCCGAATTTCTGAAGCAAGCTCTCTTCTGACCATCGCGGCAGTAGCGGCGCTAGTTTCGCAGCTGTCTCAAAGGGGTCTAGGATGAGTTTTGGGTCGGCATGCAACACCCGCACTGGCACAGATGTGGCAAGTCTTTTGCCTGTTCTGTCGATGATAGCGCCGCGTTGTACTACCCCTTTTTGCGCCGTGGCGTGATGCGAGCGCAAATCAGGAGAGGTCGAAAGATATAGCGCTTTGCCCGATATTGTGACCAAACAAAGCGCAACCGCCGCCATGCCGAAACGCAGGCGGTTATACGCAATCTTGCGAGATTGCGCTGGTTGCGGCTTAGCAGGCCAAATAATATCGCGCAAGCGGTAGGTCATTTCACCTCACTTGTCTCGCGAAAGGGGATGGCCTCAAGAGGCACAACCCGGTCCGTTGAAATTGGTTGCAGCGACAACAGGTTTGTCGAGAGATTCAAAACACGCTGCGGCCTGGTTAAATAAGACCATTCCGCATTTAAAATGGCTGCTTGCTGTCGTTCATGGCGAATTTGAGCCTCAAGGCTTGCCAACTCATCATCTCGTGAATCATAGCTATATTTGACCATATAGAGGCCTGTGCCACAGATGATGATGATACAAAGTGAGATCAGAAATAACCGCATGTTACATCATCTCCGTTTGTTGGTGGTGAGGGGCAGGCGTCGCTAACCGGCAAGCCGCCCGTAATTTCGCAGAGCGTGCACGGGGATTGCGCGCAATCTCATCGTTTGTTGGGATAAGCGGCTTGCGTGTGAGTGTTTCAAATAAGGCTGGCGCTTCATCTAAGTCAGGTAAATGACGAGAGGGGCGCGATGTTTTACCAGTGGCCTTTGTCAGGTAGCGCTTCACATGCCTGTCTTCTAATGAATGGAAGGTCACAACAACCAGATGGCCGCCAGGCTTCAATAGCTGCTCTGAGGCAGCGAGCGCTTGGTCAATCTCAGCCATTTCCTGATTGACAAAAATCCGAAGCGCTTGGAAAGAGCGCGTGGCAGGGTCTGACTGGCCGGGCTTTGGGCGCGGCATGACAGATTTGATTATCTCAGCCAATTCTAAGGTGCGTGTGATAGGGGCGGTATCACGCGCTTTGACGATGGCTCTGGCAATCCGGCGTGAGGCACGCTCATCTCCGAAATGATAAAGGATATCAGCGATTTCTGCTTCTTTGTAGCCGTTTACGACATCTGCCGCATCAAGCCCATCTTGCGACATGCGCATATCAAGCGGCCCATCCTTTTGAAAGGAAAAGCCGCGCTCTGCTTGATCAAGCTGGGTGGAACAGACGCCAAGGTCAAAGACAATACCGTCAAACCCATCCTTAGCGGCAGGATGCGTCTCACGCAGAGTGGCCGATAGTGAAATCATCTCAGAAAACGGACCTTGTGCCAGATGAAAGCGACCATTCGCCTCGGCGATAAGAGACTGGCCTCTTGCGATCGCATCAGGGTCTCTATCAATGGCAAGTAGCTGGCAATCAGCTGCCTCTAGGATAGCACGGCTATAGCCGCCATTCCCAAAGGTGGCATCAAGATAGAGGCCACCATCACGCGGTTGTAGGGTTGAGAGAACCTCATCAAGCATCACTGGTTGATGTAGGTCTGCCTGGCTCATCATGAGCCTCCTGTCTGAGGGGCAGAAGACAGGGTTAATTTGGGCAGGCCAACCTCTTTGGCTTTGCGGCGGGCATCACTGACGCGGTCGCGATAGGTTTCAGGGTGCCAAATTTGAAATGACTTCCCGATACCAGCAAAAAGCGCCGTATCTCCTAAGGCGGCATGGGCGATAAAATCATCAGACAGTAAAATGCGGCCATCGCTATCAATGCGCATTTCCTGCGCGCTCGATAGCATCGTTGTCAAAGTCGCAACATCCTCTGAGAGGCTGTCCATTTGATCGATGGCATCGACAATCTGGGCAATCCGGTCAGGCCCGCAACCTTCTACGCATGGCAATAGCAGCGAATGATATAAAAATAGGGAGGCATGATTGGCGTCTAGGGTCGCACGGAATGGCGCAGGGACGGAAATCCGGCCCTTGCGGTCAATTTTATTTTCGAATGTGGATACAAAAAACGCCACTATTCGCCATCCCATTTGCTCGACAATCGTGCCATAGCGGGGGCGGCACCTGCCAATTTGTTGCTTTGGTTATAAATCCCCTAACAGCCTGATTTAAAATGTTTTTTCTCATCAAGCCCAGTCTTGACCTGTCATATTGCCCCCAAAATGACAGGGTTTGACCAGCTATGGAGCTGTTATGGGTTCTTATGGGATATCATGGGAAATACTGGTTCGTCAATGGGATTTGCACTTTTCGTCATGGAAAAAGTCAAATAAATCAACGACTTATAAAGCAATTTATGAGCAACGGCCTGTAACGCATTGCTTAATAATAATAAATTGATATTTGTACCTTTTTTGTTCTAAAAAATCATAAAAAAGCACCCCACAAAAGCGGGGTGCCGATGGATGAGAGTGGGTAGATATTAGCCTTATTTCTCGATATGCGCAGTGACCTTGGCAGGGCACAAATGTTCCGTCATCATACGGCCTTCATCATGGCCAATATCGAGACGGTCAAGCGTAATGGGAATGCCGGCACCAACATTAATAATGCCTGTGACGAAATGATCGGCATATCTTGTCGGGGCCACCATGGCGAGAATGCGTAACGCCTGTCCCTTTTTCGCTTTCACCGAAATAGTGATGGATTTCCCCGGGGCGAGTAAGACGCCGGGTGGGCCATCTGTCCCATGGCCGACGGTGGCTTTGCGCCCAATCATTTCAACCGTTTTCATCGGGTCGCCCGTTAAGATCTGATGCTCTGCGGCCGCAGACACATAATTGCCCACAAAGATTTTATCATCTGAGCGGACAGGTGCGATCACGATAGGGGCCAAGAGCTCATCATCCATATTATTGGTGATGGTAATGCCAATTTTGTCATCATCGCCGCCCATGGCAAAGCTATGAGATAGGCCAAAAAAGGTGAGCGCCGCAAAAGCAGCAAGCAGGGTGATACCGCGCATAAGGCTTCGCTTAAGCGTGTGGTACAGTGGGTGTTGGATAGGATGCGTCATAGCAATCCTCCTTCGTCAATTGTGACGAATGACATACCGGCTATGGCAGGTATTTGGCTCCCCTGTCAGACTACTATGCCTAACAAAAGGTTAAAAAACCGTTAATGGTTTTGCTTTTTTTGAAAAAAAGGTCAGATAGCCTATAAGCCGGGTTCTGTGCTGGCCATGCCAGTGATGACTATTCATCTAGCCTGTCAGTTACCTGACAGGTCAAGCAACCTACCCGAACAGTCTGGCAGGATCGCCAGTGCGAAAACGCGGTCTGTTCCTATCTGGTTTTGCTCCGGATGGGGTTTACCATGCCAGCCTTGTCACCAAGCCTGCGGTGCGCTCTTACCGCACCTTTTCACCCTGACCTGTCGTAACAGGCGGTTTGTTTTCTGCGGCACTTTCCCGAGGGTCGCCCCCGCTGGACGTTATCCAGCATCCTGATCCTGTGGAGCCCGGACTTTCCTCTCTTAGCTAGGCTAACAGCAGTCATCCGGCCATCTGACCTACTGCCATATCTGCCTGAGGGATTACGGGAAATCAAGACACAATACAAAATAGCAGATAGGGAACGACGCGAGCGGTTAGTCTTGGCCTTCAATCTCTTCGCGTTTCATTTCTAAGGTCAGCCACTGATCTTCGGCCTCACTGAGCGCCACTTTATCCGCCTCACATTGCGCGGCACAGGCTTGATACGCCTCAGGCTCTGACTGGAAAAACGTCATATCGGCCAGCTTGTCTTCAGCGGCAGAGATGGCATCTTGCAGGCGTGATATTTCCGCAGGCAGTGTTTTCAGCGCATGGGCATCTTTGAAGGTGAGGCGATCAGTGCGCGGCGCTTTGGGTTTGTCTTTGGCAACTTTTTTGGCCTTTGCCTTTTCTTTGGCTCTATCAGCCTGTTTGGTGCGGCGTCCCAGATAATCACTATAGCCGCCAGCATGAGGGGTGATTTTCCCCTCTCCTTCAAAGGCCAAGACAGAGGTAACGGTGCGATCTAGGAAATCTCTGTCATGGCTGACAATCAAAATGGTGCCATCATAATCAGCAATGACCTCTTGCAACAGGTCAATCGTCTCCATATCCAAATCATTGGTTGGCTCATCAAGCACCAAAAAATTATGCGGTTGGGCAAATATCTTTGCCAAGAGAAGCCTGTTTTGCTCCCCGCCTGACAGGGTGCCGACACGTTGTGTCATTT
>WTJA01000118.1 GCA_011524995.1 Alphaproteobacteria bacterium
GTTCTCCATCTGACCTTCCAATACAAACTTGGTCTGTTTTAGTGATTAAGGCCTCGTTAATAGCTATATCATTTACTATTGGACCAATGATTTGTGATTGAATTTGATTACAAGTATTGTCAGTAACTTCTAATCTATATTCTAAACCTGGCGTTAGTCCAGTAAATTGTGCAGTAAAATTAAATGTACTACTAGTATTGTTTGTGAAATTTTCAGTTGCAATTAAATTGGTATATGTACCGCCTGCGTCTTTTGCAAAAAGTTCTGCCTTAACTATTGGTAGCAATCCATTTAATTGTGAATCTGTTAAGGTTCCAGTTATATCTACTGATATGTCTCCACCACATGTCTGGCTAACAGTACCAACGTTAATTGTAGGCATTTCGATTACAAATGGACCAGCTACCTGCTCACATAATGTAGTTCCATTTACTCCCACAGTAAGTTCATAACTTCCAGGACCTTGACCTGTTAATTCTAAAGTTGTATTTGGAAGTGCTACACCATCTTTGGTCCATGAGAAGGTATAGGAAGAGAAGAAATTATTAGTTACTGTTTGGTTGGTAAATGTTAGTGTTCTATCAGAGGTTGTAAGGGTTGCACCAGCTGCAACTGGAACAGTGGAGGCTGAATATGTAAATGGAGTTGGATTATTAGATCTTATATCTATTGTGCCATCTAAATTATCTGTTGCAGTTACAATTGCAGCTAAGTCTGCTACAATATCTGCTACAATATCGGCAGCAATTGCTGTTTCTAATAGATCTGCACCACCAGCTCTTGCACCTGATTCATATGTTGTTCCTCCAACGGAGAATCTAAAATTATCACCAATATTAGCACCTGCGGAAATAGTTAATCGAATAACCATATCAGTTGTAATGGTCGCAGTAGCTGTAAATCCGGTGCCTGGTGTGTCAGCTGTTATACTTATTCTTCCATTACCTGGATTATTTGCTTGAGCTGTTACATTTGAAAGTGGATCACCATTTATAGCATCTGCCAAATCAGTTGCAATTTGGGTAATTGTCTGGGCAGGTGGAGTAAGTCCTCCAAGCGGATTAACAACTGTATGGGTATAGGTTCTTCCATCTATTTCAACAGAAACAATATCACCAATATCAGGATTTACCTCGGTAAGTGCAGACTGTTGTAACACTAATCTATCTACCTGTGCAACAGAGGTTAATCCTCCTGTAATAGCACTATCTAATGGATTTGTGATAGGGTCTCCAATTTGACCATCATAATCTGCAGGATTTGTGAAGTTACAACTCACATCAACGATTGCATTTTCAATAATTGTTGAGTCTACTACTATGTCTGGAATTAAACGTATAACACCTTGAGCTGATGCTTCAGAGCATCCAGTTGCTGAATTAATTGTATTAACAGAGTATGTGAATTGAGTTATGCCTGTAATACCAGATATAATTGGGTCGCTTAAATCTGGCGAGCCTGATATTGTTAATAGACCGAAAGTACCACTAACATCTGGAACGTAATTTCCATTTATTCCTGGAGGCAGACCGCTAAATCCAAAAGTAGAAGACACTGTAATTGAAGGAGACACTACTCCTGCAGTTGGTGGTGTAATTGCATTAATTCTATAAACTATATCAGTAATGTTACCGCTTAAACACAGAGTCTGATTATCTGTAGCTGCTGCAGATTGTAAGACAATCGAAGGTCCTTCTAAAACTTCTATTGTTCCAGTAGTTGAAGCTGTAGTACAATAAGTACCAGTAGTGCTTATCGAATAAGTATATGTTGCAAATTGTGCTGTATTTTGAATTGTTCCGCTTAATCGAACGAATCTTGCATTATTAATTACACTTGCTGCGTCTTGCACAATATTTGCAGGTGTAGTTGACCTTCCAACACTTACTGTAAATGGTGTTCCAGCTACATCAGCAACTAACCTAATTTGATTAGTTCCCACTTTTGATACTGAAACATTGGAAGCTCTACTTCCTGTGGCATTATTTATCTCTAAAACTAAATTATCAACAATATCTTCAGCAGTATCTGTTGCTGTTGATGTATATGAATATTCAATACCGTCTATTTCAAATAAATAGTTTTCAGTTGCTGCAGCTGTAATATCATAAGCGTCAACTTGAGCTCTTGTTTCTAAACTTGCATTTACACCTGGAGGTAAACCTGTCGTTCCGACTAAAGCAGGAATTGAAAATCCTGTAGCTGTTCCAGATAAGTCAAATCTAATGTCTTCAATTGCAGAACCTCTACAAATTGATTGTGCTGTACTACCAATGTTATCAAAAGTTCCATCACCATCAAAATCACCTCTATCATTATGGGTAATAGATTGTGAAGGATAAATTTTTAAATACCCTGTAAATGTGTCTTCTGTAGAACAGGTAGGATTCCCTGTTGTTTCAATTATATAAGTAAATGTAAGTTCTGAATTTACAGGATCTGCTGCTCCAGAAATAATGTATGAACCAGTACCTTCAATTGATGTTTGTGATAAATCAGATGTAGGTTCTTGGGCTATGGACATTGAAAATCCACCTGCTGGTCCAGATACATCAGCTGTTACTGTAATTTCACCTGTGGCTGGATCAGCTACAGCAGAAACTCTAGGTCTAGCATCAATTAATGGTGCAATAGCACCTCCTAGAACAGCAGGTGTTTCGTTTAATGCTGCAGTGGGATAGTCTACGCTAAATCCATCAACTATTATTGAATATACTTCTCCAATAGGACCAGCATTTCCAGTAAATGAAATTCTTTCTATTTGATTTTCATTTTGATAGTTTCCTGTTATTCCCGCGGGTAATCCACGATAATCAGGTGGAGTACCATTTGGATCTGATGAAGTAAAATCATCCGGGCCTGGAGGAATCGTTTCTAAAAGTCGGGCACCTGTTGCCCCTCCTAAGATCTTAAGTTTTATAGGTGTTATTAATTCTCCTGCACAAACTTGTTGATAATCGGTATTAACCACATCTAATTCAAGGGATGAATTAGGCATTATTTCAATTGATCCATTTGATGTTGCATGTGGTAAACAATCAGTTCCTGTAGTTTCTATTGTGAAATTATAAAGTTTGCTTACTGTTACAATTTCAGATGGGCCTCCTTCAATAACTACAAAGTTAATATTTGGATCCTCTAAAGCTTGATCAGCTAATAGATTTTGTATTGTACCCACACTACCTGCACCCATTGAAGAATCATGAGTAAAAGGATCACCAGGAGTTGAAGCCGTAATTAAAATCTTATCAGTAGAAGCACCAACACTAGCTCCAACTTCAGCGTTACTATCATTATTAATCTGTATGATTAAATCATTTACAATTGCAGCAGCAGTGGGAACAGCCGCTGGAGCTGAAGGAACTGTGTAAGTGTATCGAATTCCATCAATATCAAGATTAAATACATCATCGTTAGCCATACCAGCTATAGTATATATTGCCTCTTGAGCCTGAGTAACTTGTCTAGTCGTAATACCTGGGGGTAATCCTGTAATTGAAAAACCATCAGCAGAACCAGAAATATCATATCTTATAGGATCAATATTTCCACCATTACAAACTTGTTGATTTACACCTCCAGTATTATCTAATACTCCGTCTGCATCTTCATCTCCTGTTGGATTATGAGTGACTGACTCTATTACATTTACCATTATAGAACCAGATATAGTATTTTCTGCTGTTAAAGCGCAACCTGCATTGTATTGGTTTCCTCTTGTTGCAATTGTATAATTAAACATTGCATTAGATTGAACGGCAGGAGTTATTCCAGAAAGGTCTGGAGCTCCAGTGATAGTGAATTGTCCAGTACCTATAGTATTTGTAGCAGTCATTGTAAATGTAGCTCCCGCAGTAGAATAGGCGTTATAGTTAAACCCTTGTAATGGACCAGCACCATTAGCTGTTAAAGTCAACACGTTTGCATTTGCAACAGCATTTGCTGCTCTATTAATATCTCCATTTATTTGTGCTGCAATGTCTGAGACCACATCATTAATTGCTCTACCACCAGCAGGTGATACTGAATACGTATTCGAGTATGTTGGATTTAATATCTGAATTGAATAAGTCTCACCAGCTACAGCTACACTACCCGTTGGAGTAAATGTAATTTCGTCTGTTTGAGTTGTATCTGCATAAGCACCAACAACCCCGACAGGAAGTTCAAGATAATCTCCATTTAGCTGCTCAATTACATCAGTAGCTCCTCCAAGAACCTTATACGTTATTGGTGTAATATTTTCTCCTTCACAAACAGATTGCGCGTCTGAAAGAGCTGCACTTGTTAATTCGATTGAAGGTGCAGCCATCAGCATTATTGTTCCTTGAATAGTTGCGTGGGGAAGACACGAAGTACCTGTTGTTTCAATCGTATAGTTGTAATACTCTGACTTTGTACCCTGTTTAACTGGAGTGCCAATCAAAGTAATATATGATTCATTATCTACATCTAATGCTCCTGGATTGGCAGTAAATGCTAAATCAGATTGAACATTTTGTGTATCTGCGAAAGTTGGATCAGCTGCATTACCAACATTACCTGCAATTACAGTTGTAATTCCTACTGGAGCAGGTATAACTGCACCATCTAATCTTTGAATAATTACACTGTAGTCTGGTGCTACTGGAATTAGTCCTGGGAATGCTCTATATGTAGCCCCCAATTGAGTATTTATATTTGTAATTAATGCATCTCTTAAAGCGAGGTTACCAGCAGCACCTAATGGGTTAACAATGTCATTTGTAGTTACACCATCTAGCTC
>WTJA01000043.1 GCA_011524995.1 Alphaproteobacteria bacterium
GCTCATTGCTTGCCTTAGTAATCTTTTGCCATCATTTGTCTTTTGAAAATAAAGTTCCTTTTTATTGGCATTTTCATTTTCATTTACACGCACGGTAGTCTCTAGGTCACGCAGTTTAAAACGAAGAGGGCACCTCATCGCAAAATCAACTAGGTCATTATCCATAAAAGGCACGCGTGTCTCGAGTGACTGCGACATGCTTATTTTATCTTCAACAATAAACAGACTATGCAAAAAGGTTTTTGCCTCAAAATAGAGGGAATGATTTACATAATCCTCTGGGCTATTGAGTGATTTTTCATAGTCTCGGAATACATTTTTGAAAATATCTCTTGTCCAGATTTCACCAACATCTGACCAAATAGGCTGGCACATATCTCGCAGCACGGAATTACTGACAAGCCGTTGCCAAAAGACATAATAATTATCGATATAATCTTCAAAAGATTGACTATTCACAGTGCGATAATAGCGCCAAGGATAACCAGCGAATAACTCGTCACCACCTGCACCTGATAAGACTACACTGCAATGTTGTTTGGCTAATTTGGCTGCATAGTAATTGGGATAACTTTGCCCAACACGTGGCTCCTCAAGATGATAAGCAAGTGTGTCGAGACAACGCTCCATATCACGCGGGCCCAGCATATATTCATGATGATGAGTCCCAAAGAGTTTTGCCATTTCCCTTGCCGCAGGGCTCTCATCAAATGACAATTCTTCGGCGCTGGCATGCGTCATGTCAAAACCACAGGTAAAGCTATGCAGATCTGGAAAATGACGTTTTGCAATGGCCGTAATTGAACCTGAGTCAACACCGCCACTGAGATAGCTGCCTACCGGCACATCACTAACCAGTTGACGACTGACCGCCTGTGCAAACAAGCGTTCCAGCTCCTCCTGACATTCTGTTTCATCCGTTAGCGCCGGATCAGATGTGAAATCATAATCCCAATAACGCTGTGGTGGCATTAGCTCTCTATGTGCCACATTAATCATTTGGAAATGAGCTGCTGGAAATAGCGTGATATCCTGACATAGGGTCTGGTCAGTGAGGAAGTTCTGAAAGGTCAGATACTCAAATAGGCCGGCATGGTTCAAAGACGGAACTATCTCTGGCAATGCCAGAATGGCTTTCTGTTCTGAGGCGAAAGCAAACATCCCATTTTGTTGCGCAATATAAAGCGGCTTAATACCATATCGATCACGCGCCAGCATGAGCTGTTTTTCATGCCTATCATAAAAGGCAAAGGCAAACATCCCATTGAATTTATCAAGCGCCTTTGGGCCCCATTCAATCAAAGATTTTAAGACAACCTCGCTATCAGTATCAGAGGTAAAATTATGCCCTTTGCGGCGCAGCTCATCTCGTAATTCTCGAAAATTATAGACCTCGCCATTATAGCTCAACACATAGCGATCATCTTGCGCGAACATCGGCTGTGCGGCTTTATCTGATAAATCAATAATTGATAAGCGGCGATGACCAATACCGATATTACCATCAGCCCATTGCCCTTCACCATCTGGCCCGCGGTGAATAATGGCGTCAGTCATCAGCTTCACATCTGATAGGGAAACAGGCTGTTGGTTATGTCTGATCAGCCCTGCAATGCCGCACATGAGGCCACTCCTTACAGCGCATGAAGCGCATCGATGATATAATCAAAATCATCTTGGCTCATCTTATTATGCAGCGGGATTGCCATTGATTGCTGGTCAGCATATTTGGCATTTGGGAAATCATTTGGTGCAAATTGGAATCGCTCTGCATAATAACCAAGCATATGAACGGCATGTGTCCCTGGACGCGTGGCAATGCCTTGCGCCATCAATTTATCCATAATGTCATTGCGCGAATAGGGGGCCTGTGACTCATCAATGCGTGTGACAAAGGCTTGCAAGGCATGGTGATCTTCGCCAGCATCTACCGGCAAAGACAACCATGGCAAATCAGCAAGCCCCGCACGGTAATAGCGAGCCCATTTCTGGCGCTCAGTAATTAAGTTTTTTAATTTTTCGATTTGCACAAGCCCAACAGCACCCTGCATATCCGTCATGCGATAATTAAACCCAAGCAGATTGAAATCTGGCAAGATATAAGGACGCGGACCGTGATGGCGTTGCTCTTCAGAGATTTCTGCGCCATGATTACGCATTTTATTCATCACATCTGCCAGAGCGGGATCATTGGTTGTGACCATTCCTCCCTCGCCTGTTGTAATGGATTTGCGGGGGTGAAATGAAAAGGCTGCAGCATCACCCAATCCGCCAGCCATACGTCCCTTATAATGCGCCCCAGCTGCACAGGCGGCATCTTCGATGATTTTAACCTCAGATGGCAAGACAGCTCGCAAGCCATCAATGTCAGCGCAAAGGCCAAAGAGATGCACAGCCATCACCGCCTTGGTACGTTCTGTCACCGCCTCTTTGACAGCAGCCACAGAAATATTATGTGTCTCTTTATCAACATCGACAAAAACAGGCGTCGCGCCGCAATATAGGACCACATTCGCGGTTGAGACCCAGGTAAAGGCTGGCACGATCACTTCATCACCAGGGCCGATGCCAAGGGCTGCCAAAATCAAATGTAAACCCGTGGTACAGCTTGTGACAGCCAACGCATGATCAACATGATGAATATCAGCAAAGCGTGTTTCAAAAGCGGTGACTTTTGGCCCTTGTGTGATCCAGCCTGTTGCTAATGGTTCACGCAAAGCGTGCCATTCATCATCACCTGTTACAGGAACCGCAATTTGGATGGTTCTTTTTGCCAACTCTTTTTACCTCTTGCCAATGACGCGTTGTTTTATTTGCGCCGTTTTGCCACTTCTTCCATATGGTTTTTGCGCCACTCAATTAGCTTGGACAAACCTTCTTCAAGATCAATACCAGCAGTAAAGCCAATATCTTGCGCCGCTTTCACAGGGCTACCAATCCGGTTCTTGACCAGTGTGGCTTGTGAGCGAGGCGCATAATTAATAGGCTGATTACAGCCCGTGAGTTGAACAATTTTCTCAGCAAGTTCTTTTAAAGATGTGCGCTTGCCTGTCCCCACATTATAAAATTCGTCGCTAATTTCTGCCTTCATGGCACATAAATTTGCCAGACCGCAATCTTCCACCGCAACAAAATCAAACGCCTCACTGCCATCACCCATAATTGTGGGACCTTGACCATTATCAATCGCATCTAACATACGCATAATAACGGCAATGTAAGCGCCATTATAATCTTGGCGAGGGCCATAAACATTCATATAGCGCAGACCCACATAATCTAGGCCGTAGCGATGATGATAAGCACGTAACATCGCTTCGCCACAAATCTTCGTCGCGCCATAGAAATTCTTATTATTGAACGGATGATCTTCTTCCATAGGCTCTTGGACAGCGTCTCCATAAACAGACGCCGATGACGAATAAACAAGACGGCTGACATTATGACGCACGCAGGCATCCATCACATTAAATGTGCCCTGGACATTCACTTCGAACGCCGAACGCGGGAAGTCATGGCATTGCAGTAACCATAAGGCGGCTAGATGGAACACACCATCTGCTCCTTTAATGGCCTCATCAAGGATATCGGTTTGCGTGATGTCGCCACCAATATCAAAAATTCTAACGCGCGGATCAGCTAGCGCTGCTTTTAAATTTTCCTCACGGCCGCGAACAAAATTATCATAAATGATAATTTCCTTCACATCCTCTTTCACCAAATGATCGATGGTATGTGAGCCTATTAGTCCGGCACCGCCGATTACAACAAGCTTTTTACCCGTTACATCCATAATATCTACTTACTCTCTTTATCGTCAGTTCCTGCAAGTGGCTGACATGATGTTGTTGTAATTTGATAAAGCTGACCCGTTTGTGGGCAACTGGCCTTACCACTGTCTCCATATTTGACATCAAGTCGATGGCCTGCCTGGCTCATCCATCCTGTTTGGCGTGCCGGCACCCCCGTCATTAAAGCAAAGGCGGGCACTGGCTTTGTTATCACAGCGCCTGCTCCAATAAAGGCATAGGCACCAATTTCGACGCCACAGACAATCGTGCAGTTTGCCCCTAAGGTTGCCCCTTTGCGCACTATTGTAGGACGGTATTCTGATTTCCGCTCTATCTCAGCGCGGGGGTTATACACATTGGTAAAGACCATGCTGGGGCCACAGAAGACGTCGTCTTCAATTGTCACGTTATCATAGACCGAAACATTGTTCTGAATCTTGCAGTTGTTACCAATCACTACATCATTCCCTATAAAAATATTTTGACCGAGAGAACAGTTATTACCAATCACCGCACCTGCACAAACATGACTGAAATGCCAGACCCTGGTACTCTCACCAATCGATGCTCCGTCATCGATGATGGCGCTCTCGTGGCACCACCATGTAGCTGGCTTATTCATCCGCATGCCCTCTATCCTGGAGGATCTCGATCGACTCGGCTTCCAGGTGTTGAAAGTGGTTCATTACAGTCCAATCATTGTTTCATATTGTGGTCAACACCGACCTCTGCTGCTTCAAAGTCGAGTGCTCCTGCTCAGACAAACTCTCTGTCGTCACCTTGCTCTCTTCCGCTCAAGAGTTACAGTCGCTATACGCGGACACCGGCTTCTTCCAGCTCAAGTCGAGGGGCAGAGCCCTTGACGT
>WTJA01000098.1 GCA_011524995.1 Alphaproteobacteria bacterium
CTCCAGAACCGAGTGGTTTATTGTACGTGTATGTAACACCATCATAATCAATTTCATAAACCTCTGCTCCTGCAGCAGAATTTCCAGTAACAGTGATTCGATCTATTTGATTTCTATCATAAGTATTAGTTGTTCTTAAATAGTAGTAAGTGTTTTGAGTTAGAACCCCTGGAGTAAGTGCTAGGGTAGTATTTCCAGCAGCAGCAGATGCAACGAACGTATCATTATCTGTAGATTCGTACCATTGATAGCTAATAGTACCTACAGCAACAGGGTTTGTACTAGCTCCCGTGGCAGTTATAACACCGGGTGCAGTTCCATCACAAATTACTCTATCAAATGTAGTGTTCGCTAGGTTAATTTCAGGTACTACAGTATACTCTACAACGTTTGAATTTACAGAACAACTAACTGGTGAACTATCAGTAGCTACAATTGTTCCAGCTGCAGAATCAGTAGTTACTGTAAGAGCAAAGGTGGTTCCAGCAACAATTGGTGTAATATCTAAAACTGCTGGGTTACCAGCATTAATTGCAGCGTTAACTGTAGGGTCTCCATTAACAAGCGGCTGAAGTGCAGCAACTACTGCTGCAGGTGTTGCACCATTACCAGTGTATGTAACACCATCGATTGTAACTCTAAAGTTTTCAGCAATTAAGGTTGGACCTGTAATTGTAACTCTATTTAGTTGATCAACAAAATTTGAGGTAGCTACCCTTCTGTAATATGTTGTTTCAATTAATGGGCCTGGGGGATCGTATGAAGCATTTATTGCACCAGGAATATCAAGATAACCAATTCCTGGACCTGCCGTTGACATTTGCCATTGGTATGACAAATCTCCTGCACCAGATGCACTTTCAACTTCAACAATATTATCAGGATCAGAGTTAAAACAAATAACATTAGACATTGCAATCTGACCTGCACTTATGGTGTTAACATTAATTGTGTGGACTGGAGATTCTAATTCACAAACAAGAACACCAGCACTCCAACGTTGTATTTTTCTTAAATAATATCTTGTGCCTGCAAGGTTGGTTCCCGGAGGGAAATTATAGGATGCCCCTGTTTCTCCAGCAATGTCACCAAAGCTTCCAGGAAGACCGGTAGTGGATTCTTGCCACTGATATCGTATAGACCCATCTACAGCTGTATCACCAGTTACAGTAAGGTTAGCAGGTTGATCAGTAGGACAAATAAATTGATTCTGACTATTGTTGATGATACCTGCATCTAATGGGTCTACAGTTATAGTACCTGTTGTGGTATCTTCTGTACAACCATTGAAATTTCCTGTAGTATTAATTGTGTAAGTAAATACTGTTCTTGCTGCTAGAACAACATTTGGTGTTCCTGAGATTGTAAGTACACCACCTGTAGCATCTGCTACAAAAGAAGCATTTACTCCAGAAGGCAATCCGTCAACCACTGCTAGTGAAGGCGGATCAACAGCCCCTAGAAGAGCATTATTAATTCTATACTCAATATCAGTTATTGCAGTATTATTACAAACAGTCTGACTATCAGTGTTAGCAGCACTTGTAAGGTTTATTTCAGAATTTGCTGAAATTGTAATAGTACCATTTTCTGTATCATTAGCAGCACAAACAGTTGCCCCATCAGTGGTTAATGTATAATTATAAACTCCAGCGCCTGCAGTTGGTGTTCCAGATATAGTGATAGAGTTTTCATTAGCTGTTGGAGTAGATAATGTAATAAGTGCTGAATTAGTTCCTCCCCTTCTTACTTCAAAAGGAATTCCTGGAGTATCTGCAGTAATTTGGAATGTTGCATTAGGTGCTCCTGCTGCAGCTGTTGAGACAGTAACTATCGCAGTAGCATCATTAGTAATTGAAGTTGTTAGTGATTGTGCAACTTGAAGTGCAGTCTCACCAGCAGCAAATGTGTGGGTATAAATATCTCCATTAACAGCAATTGAATAGGTATTTCCAGCAACAGCACCTGTAATATCAATTTCAATTTCATCAATTTGTGCCACTCGAGTAGGATTCTGAACTACTCCTACCGGAAGATTGTCGGTAACATTTATAGCACTTCCACTTAAATCATAAATTATGTTTGTAATATTAGTTCCGTCACAAACATTTTGGTTTGTAAGAGCTGGTATTGATCTTAGAGTAATTTCTTCATCTGGCTCAACAGTTATTGTACCAGTCACAACAGCTTCATTACAACCTGCTGTATTACCAGTTGTTCGAATAGTATAATTATATGTGGTAATGGTGTTAAGAGTTACAACTGGTCTTCCTGTAATCGTGAATACACCGGCTGCAAATGCACCACTAACTCCAGCTGGTAATCCATCTACCTCTAATACAGTTGCAGCGTCTATAGTAGCCCCAGTAGCCCCACCCGCAATATCATACCTTATATCTACTATATTGGTATTGTTACATACAGTTTGACTATCATCATCACCTGCTCTTAATATTGCTGTAGAATCTGTTGCAATTACTATTGTTCCAGTTTCGTTATCAGTATTAGTACAGACCGTAGCTCCAGTAACTGTAAGAGTATAATTAAAAGTACCAGGACCTGCAGGAGTTCCATTAACTGTAACTCGGTTAACATTTGCAGTTGTATTTGCAAATGATATACCTGCTGCTCTATCTCCTCCTGTTCTGATTGTATGAGATTGTCCTGGAGTTATAGCTGTTACACTAAAGGTTGCTATTCCTGCACCTCCAGCTGCTGCTGCTGTTGTAACATTAACAACCCGATTAGTATCTGCAGTTATACTTGTTGTTAAAGATTGTGCAATTTGAAGAGCTGTTTCACCAGCTGTAAATACATGTGTATAAATTCCACCATCAATTGCAATTGAGTATGTATCACCAGCACCGGGCACATTTGGAGCATTTATATTTATTGTAATTTGATCTTCTTTTGCTGTGGTTGTCTGATTTGCAACAACACCTGCAGGTAATCCTGCATCAGTTGCTCCTGTAGCACTCCCTGATAAATCATAAATAATATCCGTAATTGGCACTGAAGGCTGGCAGAGTGTCTGATTTGCCAAGGCCAAAGTGGAAACACGTGTTATCTCCGGAGCAGGCTCAACAATTATAGTACCTGTAATGCTATCTTCACCACAACCATTAGGATTTCCCGAAGTTGTAATCGTATAATTAAATGTTGTAGTTGCGTCAACAATTATGTTAGGTGTACCGGTTATAATAAATTGTCCAGAACCTACAGTATTTGTAAAGGTAATCGTTCCTTCATTGGTATTTGTTGATAATGTGAAACCTACACCTGCAACATCTGCTTGAATATCAATTGTACCAGCAGCACCATCTGAAGCTGAGACTGAAATACCGGCAATGGCGTTTATTTTTGGAACTAAATCAGCAACAGCGTCTGATTGGTCTTCTCCTAGCGCTGCAGTATATGTTTCACTTACTCCATTTATAGTAATTGTAACTTGTCCAGCTGCAGTATAATTACCACCTGGTGAAGTTATTGTTACTCTGTCTGTTTGTTGTGAATTGTTATAAGCTCCTGTAACACCTGTAGGCAAGCCATCAACAACAAGTGTTGTAGGTGCAGCAATAGTAGCATTGGTTGCATTTAATACATTATAGACAATGTCTGTTAATCCTCCTGGAATATTATTACATACAGTTTGACCTGAAGCTCCCCCAGTAGCATCAATTTCAATAGAAGCCTCTGGAACTACTGTAAATGTTGCATTTAAAGTTTCGGGGCTACACCCTGATCCTGTTGTTGTAATTGAAACATTATAAACTGTTGAACCAGAAATTGTTACACTAGGTTGTCCTCGAATTTGAAGGATTTTTGCTGGACGTGATGTTGTTGTCAAATTATTTGTACCACTGTCATTGCTAGTTGATACTCGTAGAAAATCATTTTGATTTCTTGTTGTAAGCACTAGAACATCTGTTGAAGCTCCAACAGAAGCAATAGCATCAGTGTCACCTGCCCCCGCATTTATTACTGCAACTAAAGCTGTAACAACACTTGCTGCTGTATCCCCTGCTAGAGATGTATACGTATAGTTTCTTCCATTTATTGCTACATTATGAAGTTCACCAACACCCCCAGGGGCTGTTACTACAATTTGTTCTACTAAATTAATTGACCCCGCTAATACACCATTTGTTCCAGCTTCTGCAACAACGCGAACATCAAAAGTAGTTCCTGCTGCAGCTCCCGTTAATATAACTGTTTGGTTATCATTAGCACTTACTAAATCACTAGCAAGTGAAGCAGAATTAATTGTACCTATTATAGCTGTAGCTACCGCTGCATCATTTGCCCCTGTAACTGGTCCATAAGGAACACCATCAATAATTACTGTATATTCATCATCAGCATCAGTACCATCAACTCTTATTGTTAGGATTGGTACTCCATCTACTACATTATCATTTAAGCCTGCTGGCATTCCAGTAACTGTTGCACCAGTTGCTCCACCATATAAATAGTAATCTAAGTCATCAATATTCGTTGACTCACAAATAGTTTGTGTATCTGTAAGCTCCGTCGATACATGAACGTATTCTGATGGCTGTACTTCTATCGTACCTGTCTCG
>WTJA01000126.1 GCA_011524995.1 Alphaproteobacteria bacterium
TTATAACGGTAATGTGCTGTGATGCGCCGCAAGCTGCAAGATGTCATCAGCGCCTTTAACAAAGCCTGTTTCATCAACCGATGATAAGGTGATTTTGCCCCAAGATAATCGCTGATGACGCAAGACAGTGCGCCGATAGGCTGGGTCATAATGATCTCTCAAAATCTGCGTGATGAAACTATCAAAATCGCCAGCTGATAAGGCGTCCTGCCATCTTTGCGTCGTGTCATAGCCATGGCGATGATGCATGCCAGAGACAAGGTCATGTAGAGCCGGGGCATCAGGGTTAAGAAGATGCGCATAATCACGTTTGAGGGAAGGCACGCGCTGCTCTGGTGTAGCTTCTACCTCAATCATTGGACTTGTGGTCATGCGTTGCCACCATTCTTTAGGAAGTGCCACCTGCCCAATGCGACTTGATTCTGATTCCACAAAAATAGGGCGCTGTGGGTCACATTGTTGTAACGCCTCATGCAGGCGCGACTCAAAAAGCCGCTGTGGCGGTTGCGGTTTATCAACCATCGCCCCGAGCAGAGATCCGCGGTGATGGGCAAGTCCCTCTAAGTCAATGATTTGCGCGTTTTTTGCTTTAAGCTGTTGGAGGAGGTGCGTTTTCCCAACCCCGGTAGCCCCGCCAATTAAAATGAGGTGATACTGTGCGGGAAGGGCGCGAAGCTCATCCATAATCATGCCGCGATATGTTTTGTAGCCGCCTTGCAGCAAAAAGGCGGCCCAACCAATTTCACCACAAATATGCGCAAAGGCACGCGATCGCTGACCGCCGCGCCAACAGTGAATAAGAGGCCGCCAGCCTTCTGGCCGATCCGCCAGTTTTGTGTGGATATGCGCAGCGATATTAGCAGAAACTAGGGCGGCACCAGCACGGCGCGCGGCAAAGGCACTATCTTGCTTATACATGGTGCCAATTTCTGCGCGTTGCTCATTGCTAAAGACCGGGAGGTTAATGGCCCCTGGAATATGGTCGTCGGCAAATTCCGCCGGAGATCGCACATCAATGATCTCGTCAATCCGTGGGTCTCGCCAGTCAGTCACAGTTGTAATCGGAGCAGGCATCGCACCCTCCTATGGTTCTATCAATAGGCCTGTTGCGCCAAGGCGCAGCTGACCAATTGGTGTAAGAGATGGCGACCGCTTTTGCACCTCAGCAAGCTGGGCGGTGGGCAATACGGCACAAATCCCGCCAGCTGTTTGCGGGTCAAATAACAAAGGATAGCGCCAGTCACGCGCTGCCTTGGGTGTGGCTGCAAGTGAGGGAACGCTTCTTTGATTATTGCCCATGCTAGAGGACGAGATGCCTTCCGCTAGCAATTTATCAATACCGTGAAAGACTGGTAATTGTGATAGTGATATCTCAAACGCTATCTCTTGCGCAGTTCTTTGTTGTAGTTGAACCGCAAGGTTTGTCATATGGCGGGCCAAGCCAAAACCTGTGATATCAGTCATCGCAATGGCCCCATGTGCAAAACAATCTGCCGCTGCTTGTTGATTGCTGAATGCCATCTCATCACAAATGTCACGATAGAGGCGGGCGGGGCAGAGGTGACGCATCGCTGCCGCAAGGCCAACCCCAATCCCCACAGGTTTGCTCAAAACAAGGCTATAGGGGGTATGAGGGTCAAAGGCCGCAAAATAATGTGTTTGTTCACCTGAAACCGCAAGGCCAAGGCCAATTTCGGCCCCTTGCGACGTATGCCCACCTATTAATGTTGTTTGGGCCTCAGAGAGGGTACATAAAAGACCTGTCATGAGTTGAAACGCATCTTCATATTGCTGAGACTGGCTTGCCTCTTTCAAGGTGAGGTGTAGCTGTGCAAAGCGTGGTGTTGCACCAGAGACATAAAGATCACTCAACGCATGATTGGTTGCAATTTTAGCAAATAAAAACGGGTCAGAGATCATTTGCGAGAGCGCATCAAAACTATGAAGAAGCGGCTTGGCAAGGGGGGCTGTAACACCGCTATCAGCCATGCCTTCTGATGACGGAAAATAATGGGGATTAGCGCCTAAACGTTCCGCTTCTATCTTGGCGTCCTCTAACACCTGCTCTAGTAAATCTGCGGCGGCTTTTGCCGCGCATCCGGCGCATTTCATCGCACGGAATGCCGCATCATCTTGGTTCTGATGGGTCGCTTGATAAAAGGGAAGGGGCGTGAAATCCACTTGTGTCATTTGAGGGAGATCACTGAATTTCTTCATGAAATCAGTGTCTATCTTCGCCTTTAATTGCCACCAAAGCGCATGATGGCTTGCCATTCCATTACGGATAGCAATGGCTTTCCCATCAGCTGTGCCAATGAGCGCAAGATATTGTTTCTGGGGACGCCATTGTTTCAAGGGGCGTTGCCAGATTAATTGACGAATATTATGCGCTAAGATTGCCCCTGCGCGGACGGCAAAAACACCGGCTTTTTCCCGCGGATTATCAACGATATGGGCCACATCTCCCGCGGCAAAAATATGCGGATAAATCACATTCTGCAAGGTAGGGCGCACCGCAACAAATCCTGTTTCATCACACCCTTTTCCAAGTGAGGCAATGAACGGCGCAGGGCGAACACCCGTTACAAGGTAATGTTGATCTGATGCAAATTTCTGACCGTCTTGCGCGGTGATAGACGTGTTCGCAAATTGTGTAATCTCACATGACTTGTAAAGGGCAATACCCGCTTTTTCTAAGGCTGCCTCGCAGTAACGCCTTGCCCCTTTGGGCATGTGGGGTAGTAACTGAGAAGACCTAGAAAATAATGATATGTCAGTATCTTGGTATCTTTTCTTTAAAGCAAGACTGAGTTCAATTCCCGCAATACCAGCGCCAATGACACTAATGGTTTTGGGGGCTTTGTGTGGGGCATGAAGCTGTTTGATGAAATGCGCAATGGGTTTGACTGCTATCGCATGCTCTGCCGCCCCTGTGAGCTGTGATAAATCAGGAACAGCCCCTGAATTCAGCGATAAGATATCAAAGGATATTGCGGGACGATTGGCAAAGAAGACCTGATTTGTTTCCGGGTTTATCGCGGTCACTTTATCTTGGATAAAATGGGCGCCAGCAAAGGCAGCGAGGCGTGTAAGATCAATATGCATATCATCATGTGACCAGACACCTTCGACATAGCCAGGTAACATGCCTGAATAGGGGGCGAGGGCAACATCGCTAATGAGTGTGATTTGCAAACCAGGGATGGGGCGCATGCCAAAGGATTTGAGCACGGCTATCTGCGCATGCCCCCCACCCACACAAACGAGGTGAAGATGCCGTGGCACATTAGGTGTCACAGAGCGTTCACTTTGCCAGCAAAATAGCTTAATGGCGCCAAATCCTCTTCTGCATTATGAATGGCTTTCACTTCACCCACAAAAATCGTGTGGTCTCCGCCATCATATTGCGCATAAGGATGACATTCAAGAACGCTCAACGCGCCTTGTATGACAGGCAAGCCATGCTGACCTTTTTCCCAAGACACACCCTCAAATCTATCCTCATGATTGCTCGCAAAGCGCATACATAATTCGCTTTGATCTTGGGCGAGTAGCGCGATGGAATACCCCTCTGCTTCGCAGAAATCTTGATATTTTGTGCTATCTTTGATTAGGGACCAGAGTACTAATTGAGGGCGCAAAGACACAGAGGCAAAGCTGTTAACCGTCAGGCCATAGGGCGTGCCAGTTTTATCATAGCAACTTACAATAGTGACGCCTGTCAGGAACCGGCTCATGGCTGTTTTGAATGTTTTATCTTGGGTCACAGTCATATTACATTACTCTGCTTAATCAAAAGGCGTCCTGTTGACAGATATAGCATGTAAACATCATCTGCCTAGCGTTGTACGCGTGATAAGGGAGAAAAGCGCTCAATTTTTTGACGCCACCCTTCTGGCAATACATCAGCAAGCATAACGGCACAGAAAATCATCAAACAACCCACCAAGGCGGCGCCAGTTAGGTTCTGCGATAAAAATAGCCAACCAGCAAGAGCCGCAAAGACTGCTTCTAGCGACATCAGAAAGGCCGCTGTGGTGGCATGCGCATGACGCTGTGCCACCAATTGCAAGGTGTAAGCAATGCCGACCGAGATAGCGCCCGCATAGAGCAATTCCTGCCATGCTGGCACAAAGTCCATCAAGTCTGGTTGTTCAATCGTAAAGGCCCCACACATCGCCAAGACAGAACAGACGGCATTTTGCAACAGCGCCAATTGCAAGGGGGCGTTTACGAGTTTTGTCACAAATCCAATGGCGATGATATGGCCTGCCCAAAAAACCGCTCCAATCGCGACAAGAATATCAGCAAATTGGGCATCATAGCCCTGATTGCCAGACAGGAGGTAAGACCCGCCGATCGATAGGATGACGGCTAGCCAAATAGATAAGGTAATGCTTTGGCGTGTCAGAACCCAAGTGATAAGTGGCACAAATGGTACATAAAGCGCTGTTAAAAAGGCGGCATTGGCTACTTTTGTGTAAAGTAAGGCTGTTTGCTGCAACGCAATGCCACCAAACATCAAAACACCAAGGGACAGGCCGCCCCACAAAATAGCGCGATTATCTCGCATGGCTTGCAAAAGTGAGCCGCGGCGCCACTCCCATAATGCCAAAGGCAATATCACCAGAACGCCAATCAAATAGCGCGCACCAGTAAAAGATAGCGGGCCAATCGTATCCATACCTGTTGTTTGAGCAATGAAAGTCGTGCCCCAAATAAGAGCAACGATAAGGATAAGGCCATGTGCAAGATTACGAGACATAGAACACCACTATACTAGCTAGTTTTGAGGAGGACGAAGTGATTTCACCGTTTTGGCAATGAATAGGCTTGTGCGCGGAATATAACGGTAGGGTTTAGTGAAATGGATCACCGGACGCCTAACGATGCGATAACCGCCAAAGAGGAATAGCATAAGATGCAAGGCTGCAAAATAATGAAATAAGGCCGCAGGTCCAAAAAAATCAATCAAAGCGCCAGCCAATACGGGGGAGCCAATGGCGCCCAAGGCAAAGAAGAAAATAAGCGAGGCTGATAGGTCTGTCATATCTTCTGGGCGGCAGAGGTCATTGGCATGGGTGGCAGCGAGCGAATAAATCGGCATGGTTGCCATGCCAAAGATGAAAATCATAACAAAGATTTGGCTTGCCCCCAATAATTGGGAGAGGGCGCCCCATTGCATAATCAGCGCAGTCACAATCGTGACAAGCGATAATGCCAGCATTACTTGCCTTTTTGAGGTTCTGTCAGCAAGCAGTCCCACAGGGAATTGCGCAAGGGCCCCGCCCAAAATGAATAACAGCAAGAATAACCCAATCCCGCCGCTTGATAATTGATTGTCAAACGCAAAGAGAGGCCCGACCATACGCAAAGCGGCGCCAGTTGCGCCCACAGTTATAACGCCGATGGCGGCAAGCGGTGAAATGGTGAATGCCAAAAGAGGACGCCAGCGCGGCGCATCAGGCAAAACAGGCTGGGCAGCTTGCGTCATTGCCAAGGGCAAAAACGACAAACATAAGAAGATAGCAACGAGTGAATAGCTCTGATAGGCCGCGATAGGCAGCGTGGCAATCACTGCTTGCGCTGCCATGGCGCCAGACATATCGACAATGCGGTAAAGCGAATAGTAACGAGAGCGGTTTTCATTTGTCAGCTTGGCATTGAGCCAGCTTTCAATCACTGTTGCCGCGCCCGCGACCGCTATACCAGAGACAAGGCGTAACCCAATCCAGAACCAGAGCGATTCTAGCAGGGGATGAAGAAGCACCGCAATCACAGATAGCCCGGTGACAAAGCTGAAGGTGCGGGCATGACCGGCGCGTCGCACAAGATAAGGTGCGGCAAAACAGCCAATGATAAAGCCAAGGAAATGCGCTGAGCCAATCAAGCCAATTTCCGTGCGCGTGAAGCCAAGCACAAGGCCCGATAGCGCGTCTAGTGGTCCCAATGTGCCGGTGCCAAGCTGCATGATAAAGGCAGAAATCAAAAGGGCGGAAAGAGAAAGCAGGATTTGCATCTATTTTTCTTTGTCAAAACCATCTACTAAAGAGAGTTAAGATGATTTTGCACCAGAAATCTATGGAAACTAGTGCTGGGCGATAACGTGCTAGGTGTTATGCGGATAAGAGGGGGCTTTTGTGACAAAGCCATTTTTAAAGTGGGTAGGCGGCAAGCGCCAATTATTGCCCGATATTCGCCCGCTTATCCCAGAGCTATCAGGGCGTTATTTTGAACCATTTATGGGCGGGGCGGCGGTTTTTTTCGACATCGCACCGCAGCAGGCTTACTTACGGGATATTAATGAAGAGCTTGTGAATTGCTATTGTCAGGTGCGCGATCATGCAGATGAGTTGCTAGCGGATCTAAAACGCCACATCTATGACAAAGATTACTATTATGAGGTCCGAAACCTTGACCGTTATGAAGATGCCTATGCGAAACTATCTGATATTGAGCGGGCGAGCCGGCTGATTTTCCTCAATCGAACCGGCTTTAATGGCATGTACCGGGTGAATCGCAAAGGACAGTTTAATATTCCCTTTGGACGTTATGCTAATCCCACCATCGCCAATGAGACATTGATTCGAGAGGCGTCTGCTGCCTTACAGCAAGCTGATATTCGATGCCAGCCTTATCTCACATTGCTATCAGAGGCCGAGGCAGGGGATTTCATTTATTTTGACCCGCCCTATCTGCCCGTCTCAAAGACAGCGAATTTTACCGCCTATGCGGCTGATGACTTCACCCTGTCTGACCAAGAAGAGCTTGCCGGTTTATGTCGCATGCTTGATCAAAAACAAGTCAAATTCTTATTATCAAACACCTATCACGAGGTGATTACCTCACTTTATGAGGGGTTTGATTTTATAAAAATTGAAGCAAGGCGTGCGATCAATAGTAAGGCGGATAAGCGACAGGCAGTGCCAGAAATCCTGATAAAGAACTATTAAAATCGGGGAAAATGGAGGTCCGAGCCGGAATCGAACCGGCGTACACGGCTTTGCAGGCCGCTACATCACCACTCTGTCATCGGACCAGAGGCCCCATCCATAGCTGATGCATTTTGAATGGTCAATGGCTCATTGCGGATAAAAAGACTGCGCTATGACAGCCTCGCTTCAAAAGGTATATTGAAACAAAGCCCATTCATCGCTATAAAAGCGCATCTTTAATAAACACATACAATTTTTGTAGTTGTGACGGGAATGGGGAAAACACCGATGTCAGTGACTGATTTTGATGCCGCACGCAAAGCGATGATTGATAGCCAAATTCGTCCTAACAAAGTGATTGATGAAGCCGTTATTGCGGCTTTCGCCACGGTGCCTCGTGAGGAGTTTGTGCCAAAGTCTCTGCAAGATGTGGCCTATGTGGATGAAGATATCACACTTCCTGGCGGCCGCTATATGGTTGAGGCCATGATTATGGGCCGCATGATCCAGTCTCTTGAATTAAAGCCATCTGATAATGTGCTTCTTATTGGCGCGGCAACAGGGTATAGCGCTGCTATTTTGTCTCATCTCTGTGCCTCAGTTATCGCGATTGATAACCGGACAGCGGCGGTGGAAAAAGCGCAAGATAACTTGAATAAGCTCGAAATTGGCAATGTGGCTGTGTTGAAGAGTAAATTGACAGAAGGCTACCCGGCTGAAGGCCCCTATGATGCCATTATCATTGAAGGCGGTGTCGAAACCATGCCTGACGCGCTGTTAGCGCAATTGGCAAATGATGGTCGTGCCGTTGCTGTATGGCGGACATCACCGCGTGCGCAGGGCGAAGCCAGCATTTGGACAAAATCAGCAGGTGTTGCCACGCGTCGCGCACTATTCAACGCCCATGTGCCGACCCTCACAGAATTTCAGGCCAAGAGCGAATTCGCATTCTAAACAAAAATTCGTTATTAATTCAGACTATTTCACGTTGAAATACGTATGAAAAACCAGTTAGGTTATCATCTAGGCAGGTGGTGAACTCCCTTGCCCTATTTTAACAGGAATTTTACGATGAAAAAATTAGGCGTTACTCTGTTAACATCATTGCTTGTTGCGTCACCAGTGGCGGCTGATACGCTCGAAGAAGCGTTATTGGCTGGCATGCAAAATTCGGATAGTTTGATGGCTGCCCAGCAAGGCTTTCTCTCAGCAAAGCAGGCTGTCGCGCTTGCGACATCTGGGAATGATATGACAGGGACGCTGACAGTGAAGGGCGCCCACACCGAAAGTGATAAAAAATCAACGTCTGGCGGCTTTGCTTCATCGAATTCCTATTCCGCATCGGTTGGCGTCTCAAAGCGTGTTTTCGATTCAGGAGAAGCTGAGGCACGATTGGCATCTGCCACTTACAACTTAACAACACAAAGAGCAAGTTATCGCGCTCAAGAACAGCGCGTGATGCTATCAGTGATTGAGGCCTATTTGAACCTCCTAACAGCGCGCGAATCTCTGGCATTGCAGCAAGAGAATGTTGCGCGGCTAACGGCACAGACTGAAGCAACCCGTATCCGCTTGGATGCTGGTACAACAACAGCTACACGCCTAGCAGAAGCAGAAGCGCGCTTAGCACGTGCCAAATCTAATTTGATTGGGGCTGAGACAGCTGAAGAAACAGCGTTTGAGACATATCAGTCATTAACTAACTTATCGGCGGATACACTTTCTTTGCCAACCGCGCCACAAAATTTGCCGGAAGGTTTGGGCGAGGCTGAAGATCAGGCATTAGCCAATCATCCTGATATTCAGTCAGCCACCGCAGATTTGCGGGCGGCGCGCTCTGATTTCGATGTGTTAGCCCGTCAGGTATTGCCGAAGGTGAATTTTTCACTCAGTGCCACAGATAGCGAAGCAACAGGCACAATGCAGGACAAGCTCGATGTGAAAGCAGAGCTGGTTTTGACAACGCCGTTCCTTGTCACAAATGGCTCACGTGCCAGAGGCAAGCAACAGTCAGCCACAATCGAAAGAGCCAAATATTCGCTCGCGGATACAACCCGCCAAGTGGCTTTGAATGCACGGTCAAGCTGGCGGTCACTGCGCTCTGCCATTGCGCAGAGAGAGGCTGTTATTACAGAGTTGGTTGCTGCTGAATTGGTTGCTGAGGGGATCCGTACCGAAGTCGAATTTGGCCAGAAAATCTTTTTAGATCAATTGGATGCAGAGCAAAGTGTAAGTGATGCGAAGGTAAGATTGGTACAAGCTGATGAAGCCATTATGCTGAACCGCTATCGCCTATTGGCAGCATTGGGACAGCTTGATGCAGAAGCCATCGGCCTATCAGGACAACTCATTGAGTTGGATGATTTAGCTGATCCGGCAGATGTGTTTACACGGCTACTTCCTGTCGCTGATTTGCCGGAATAAACAAGGGGCAAGTGAGGGGGCATGTCACGCGAGAGAGATAAGCAAGTTGATGAGGCGCTCGCCGCTATCCGCAAGCTTGTCGAAGGTGAGGATAAGCCTGCCTCTCATGCTGACCAAGATGATGGTATCGTCACACTTGATAAGGTGGTGTGGCGAAACCCCTCAAAGGACAAAGAGCCTTTTGATGAGCCAGCTTCCGCAGATGTGCCAGCTATCTTAATGCCAGAAGAGGCGGTTGTGCAAAAGCCGCTGAAAGGGCCAGCGCCCGATACATCTGACCTATCTAAGCCCGTTTCAAAGACAGAAGACCGCCAAGAGGCTGAGCCATCAGTGGCAAAACGGCCATTGGCAAGTGCTGGTAGCATAAGTCCGCGTGATATTGCGCTTATTACCGAATTAAAAACGCCTATCGCGCGCAAAGGCGATGCTCTGTTTGCCCAAGATACAAATTCTATTCCAGAAGATGCGCCTGCCTGGCCGGCACCATTGCCGCAGCCCTCACAAGCAACGCCGCGTGCCTTACAGATAGACAGTGAGCTTTCAACCTCTGGCCCTGAGCCGGTTGTTGAGCCAGCAGCCGTTGCCCCTGCACCGATTGTGGAAGATACGCCTGAGCTTGTCGCCACACTGCCGCGTGAGCCGGTCTCACTCACTGATGTTGTGGATAAAAATCCATTTGCTGTGCCTGAGCGCGATGAGCCGTCGCTTGATATACCTGTTGCGCCGCCGGTGAATAAGGTGGCGCGCGACCAAGATTTTACCTTTGCCGCATCTGAATCCCTCATGACGCCAGCGAGTTTACGCGAGTTGAGTGAGCCTTTTACCCCCATTGAGCCGACACCTGTTGAGATTGCTGTCCAGCCAGAAGCAGT
The DNA here is from genome assembly GCA_011524995.1 of Alphaproteobacteria bacterium. GTDB lineage: Bacteria > Pseudomonadota > Alphaproteobacteria > Puniceispirillales > Puniceispirillaceae > UBA685. Next base: position 10,232 of record WTJA01000126.1, read on the forward strand.
GGCTGACCCTGTGGCTGAAGTGCAGCGCATGTATGAGAATGAAGAGCCCGCGCCATCCTATGAAGATGAGATGACGCCTTACAGCCAGCCGAATTTGCATGTCGTCTCTGATCAGACCTCATCTGCCCAAGAGGAGGAAGAGGAAGGCTTTTCTGGTGCGGTACGCTCAGCTTTACGGTCAATTATCAAGGAGCAAGTATCCCATTGGCTCCATGATAATATGACTGATTTGATTGAAGATGCGCTGTCTGGTCCGTCAAAGCCTGCGCGGCAAGCGCCAGCACGCAAAACAAAACCTATAAGACGTGACAAATAGCGATAAATTGACTATCACACCGCTAGGAAATTGCACGTTTATCACAGGCAATTTTCCTAACCTATATAATATTAGATGAAGATGATGGGTCATTTCCATGTTGAATAAAACCTATAACCCGCAAGACATTGAAACCAAATGGTATGAAGCGAGTGAAAAAGCCGGTGCTTTTGCTTGTGATCCATCCTCAGATAAAACGCCTTATACCATTATGATGCCGCCGCCGAATGTGACAGGCTCATTGCATATGGGACATGCGTTGACTTTCACGCTACAAGATGTGCTCATCCGCTATAATCGCATGAATGGTAAAGACGCCTTATGGCAACCTGGTATGGATCATGCCGGGATTGCAACGCAGATGGTAGTGGAGCGCCAATTAGCTGCCAAAGACATCAATCGTCGTGATTTAGGGCGTGAGGCCTTTGTTGAAAAGATTTGGGAATGGAAGGCTGAATCTGGCGGCATGATTGAACATCAGCAGCGCCATCTTGGGGCGTCAGCTGATTGGGAAAGAAGCCGCTTTACCATGGATGATGGCCTATCTGAGGCTGTGCGCCGTGTCTTCGTTAAATTGCATAAAGATGGGTTGATTTATCGTGATAAGCGTCTTGTGAATTGGGACCCAAAGCTTTTAACCGCCATCTCTGATCTTGAAGTGGAGCAAAAAGAGCAAACTGGCAAGATGTGGCAGCTTCACTACCCTATCGAAGGGGAAGAGGGGCGCTTTATCACTGTGGCAACCACACGTCCTGAGACAATGCTCGGTGATATGGCGGTGGCCGTGCATCCCGAAGATGAGCGCTATGCGGATCTGGTCGGAAAGCATGTGCTCTTGCCTTTGGTTGGCCGTTTAATCCCAATCGTAGCAGATAGCTATTCTGATCCTGAAAAAGGAACAGGCGCTGTGAAAATCACGCCAGCCCATGATTTTAATGACTTTGAAGTTGGCAAGCGTCACGATTTGGAATTGCTGAATATTTTTGATCAGCATGCCGCGTTAAATGAAAATGTACCTGAGGCATATCAAGGCCTCGACCGGTTTGTTGCGCGTGAGAAAATTTTGGCAGATTTAGAAGCGCTCGGACTGCTTGGTGAGATCACCGATAACCAAATGACAGTGCCGCATGGTGATAGATCTGGTGTCGTGATTGAGCCATGGTTGATGGATCAATGGTATGTCGATGCCGCGCAGCTTGCTATCCCCGCCATTAAAGCCGTGGAAGAGGGGCGCACGCGCTTCGTGCCTGAGAGATGGTCAAAAACCTATTTTGAATGGATGCGTAATATCCAGCCTTGGTGTGTATCGCGTCAATTATGGTGGGGTCACCGCATTCCTGCATGGTATGGCCCAGATGGCACACCCTTCATTGAGCTTGATGAGGCGACAGCGCAAGAAGCAGCAAACGCGCATTATGGCGAGGCTGTCAGCCTTGTCCAAGATGAAGATGTTCTTGATACCTGGTTCTCAAGCGCCTTATGGCCATTTTCAACGATTGGCTGGCCAGAAGATACCGCTGAGCTCAAACGCTATTATCCTGGTGATGTGCTTGTCACAGGCTTTGACATTATCTTTTTCTGGGTTGCTCGTATGATGATGATGTCGATGCACTTCATGGATGGCGAAGTGCCGTTCAAGGATGTGTATATTCATGCGCTTGTGCGTGATGAAAAAGGCCAGAAAATGTCAAAATCAAAAGGGAATGTGCTCGATCCTCTTGATTTGACAGCGCAATATGGCGCGGATGCGTTACGCTTTACGCTAACAGCTATGGCGGCACAGGGACGTGATCTGAAATTATCAATTAACCGCATCGAATCTTATCGTAATTTTGCAACTAAGATTTGGAATGCAGCCCGCTTCCTCGAATTCAATGAATTATCAGGCACAACAGATGCTGGCTTTGATATGGCGTCTGCCAACCTGCCAGTGAACCGGTGGATTATCTCAAAGCTAGGAGACGCTAGCGCGCAAGTGTCAGCCGCGCTGGAGGCCTATCGTTTTAATGAGGCAGCTGATGCCATCTATCAGTTTATTTGGAACAGCTATTGTGACTGGTATTTGGAATTTATCAAACCAGTACTGAAGGACTCCGAAGAGACACGTCAGACGGCTGTCGCTGTGCTTCGTGCCGCGCTTCATATCTTGCACCCGATGATGCCGTTTATCACCGAAGAGCTGAATGAAAAGATTTTTGGCGCTGATGAGATGTTAATTACATCGTCCTGGCCAACCATTCCGCAGCATGATGATGATAGCCAGATTGATTTCGTCATTGATGTTATCACAGAGATCCGCACCATGCGCGCAGAGATGAATGTGCCTCTATCAGCAAAGCCCGATCTGTTAATTCGGGGGGCTAACCCTGCGCAACAAAAGGTGCTGTCTGATATGGATAGTTCAGTTCAAAAATTGGGACGTTTATCATCTGTTGTGATGCAAGCGGATGATATGCCAAAGCAATCGGCTCGCTCATCGCTTGGTGCTGTTGATATTGCCCTGCCATTGGCTGGTATCCTTGATTTTGAAGCTGAAGAAGCCAGATTGCGGAAAGAAATCAAGGCAACAGAAGCAGAGATTGACAAAATTGCCCGTAAATTGGGGAATGAAGGTTTCATCGCCAAAGCGCCTGAGGCAGTGGTAGAAGAAAATAAGAGACGTTTGGCAGAAGAGCAAGCACGAGCAGATGGTCTGACAAAAGCGCTATCTCGCTTGCAATCTGAGGGGTAAATGTCGCTTTTTTAATGACAGCTCTTGTGAACTCAGTAGAGTAATGACAGTTGTGTATTCGGGGCAGGGGCCCCAACAGGGAATGGATAAGTAAATGAAAAAATTTGATAAATCGAATTTACCAAGCCGCCATGTATCAGTTGGCGCAAAATCTGCACCACACCGTGCCTTTTATTATGCAATGGGCATGACCGAAGAGGAAATCGCCCAGCCGCTCGTTGGTGTTGTGTCAACATGGAACGAAGCTGCGCCCTGTAATATTGCCTTGGCACGTCAGGCACAAGCGGCCAAGCGCGGCGTGCGTGATTTTGACGGAACACCGCGTGAGTTCACAACCATCACAGTGACTGATGGCATTGCGATGGGGCATGAAGGGATGAAATCATCGCTTGTGAGCCGCGAGGTTATCGCAGACTCAATCGAACTAACCGTTCGTGGTCATTGTTATGACGCGATTGTGGGCTTAGCCGGCTGTGATAAATCACTACCAGGTGTCATGATGTCAATGGCGCGTTTGAATGTGCCATCTGTCTTTATGTATGGCGGGTCAATTCTGCCAGGCCGCTTTAAAGATAAAGATGTGACAGTCCAAGATGTGTTCGAAGCAGTTGGCGCGCACCAAGCGGGTAATATGTCAGATGAAGATTTGCATGAGCTAGAATGTGTAGCATGTCCGTCTGCTGGGTCATGTGGCGGCCAATTCACAGCCAACACAATGGCATGTGTATCAGAAGCCATCGGCTTGGCGTTGCCAGGCTCGGCTGGGGCACCAGCCCCCTATGAGACACGCGATGAATATGCTTATCATTCAGGCCGTATGGTTATGGAATTGATAGAGCGTAACTTGCGTCCTCGTGATATTTTGACACGTAAAGCCTTTGAGAATGCAGCCACAGTTGTTGCTGCAACAGGTGGGTCTACAAATGCCGCATTGCACTTGCCAGCACTCGCAGCTGAGGTTGGTATTAAGTTTGATTTGCATGATGTTGCAGAGATCTTCAAGCGCACACCTTACATTGCTGATTTGAAGCCAGGCGGTAAGTTCGTGGCGCGTGATATGTACGAAATTGGCGGTGTGCCTGTTTTGATGAAAGCGTTGCTTGATGGCGGGTATCTGCATGGTGATTGTATCACTGTGACAGGCAAAACTCAGGCCGAAAACCTCGCTGATGTAACATTCCCAGAAGATCAAAAAGTGGTCTACCCAACAACAAACCCGCTATCGCCAACTGGCGGTGTTGTGGGCTTGCGTGGTAACTTGGCCCCTGAAGGTGCGATCGTAAAAGTCGCAGGGATGAAGAACCTTAGCTTTACAGGTCCAGCGCGTTGCTTTGATTGTGAAGAAGATGCCTTTGCCGCTGTACAAGAGCGCAGCTACAAAGAGGGTGAAGTTCTGGTTATCCGTTATGAAGGTCCAAAAGGTGGCCCAGGCATGCGTGAGATGCTAGCCACAACAGCGGCGCTTTACGGGCAGGGTGTGGGTGACAAGGTTGCCCTCATCACAGATGGTCGCTTCTCTGGTGCCACACGTGGTTTCTGTATCGGCCATGTCGGCCCAGAAGCAGCGGTAGGCGGTCCTATTGGACTTTTGCAAGATGGTGATATGATCACGATTGACGCAACAACAGGTGAGATTTCTGTCGATTTGTCAGATGAAGAACTCGCCAAGCGTAAAGCCGCATGGCAGCCGCGTGAAACGAACTATAATTCAGGCACTATCTGGAAATATGCACAAACAGTGGGGTCTGCAGAGACAGGGGCAACAACGCACCCTGGTGCCAAAGCAGAAACACATGTCTTTGCTGACCTGTAGAGATACCATAAGATAAGAAAAGGGGCGCCACGGCGCCCCTTTTTTATAGCCAAGAAAAAGAGTGGGGTTACGGCAGCGCCAAATCACACCAAACAGGTGTATGATCAGAGGCACGCTCTAGGCCACGTGGTCCTTTATCAATGCCGGCATTGGTCAGCCTATTGGCAGCCTCTGGCGACAGCAGCAAATGGTCAATGCGGATACCATTATTTTTTTGCCAGGCACCGCGTTGATAATCCCAAAAACTATAATGCGCCCCCTCAGGATGGATCGCGCGAAACGCATCAGTATAGCCTTTATGAAGGAGCGCAAAAAAGCGACTGCGGCTTTCCTCATGATAGAGGGCATCTCCTAGCCATTCTGCTTCGTCATAACAATCAATGGCTTGCGGAATGACGTTATAATCACCCCCTAGTACCACAGGCTTTTCAGAGGCTAGTAAGCTGTCAGCCAGCGCATCAAGCCTATCCATCCAGGCTAATTTATAGTCAAATTTTGGCCCAGGGCAGGGGTTGCCATTGGGCAAATAGAGCGATGCCACATGCACACCTTCAATGTCAGCTTGAATAAAGCGCGCTTGCTCATCACTGTCATCACCGGCGAGGCGCATCTCGCAATTTGTGATGGGATGACGTGATAAAATGGCCACGCCATTATAGGTTTTTTGGCCGTGATTGGCGACATGCCAACCGATCTCTTGAAAGGCATCATGCGGAAAGGCTTCATCCATCATTTTGAGTTCTTGCAGCAAAAGCACATCTGTGTGTCCTGCTTTACAATACTCAACCACATGCCCAAGCCGTGCCTTGATTGAATTGACGTTCCAGCTTGCAATACGCATGACAAATTCCTGAATGATAATAAGGGGTTAGATAGAAAAGGATGTGCCGCAACCACAAGAGGCTGTGGCATTTGGGTTCTCTACCTTAAAATAGGAGCCTAGCAGTTCTTCGACATAGTCAAGCTGTGCGCCTTCGAGAAACCCAAGGGACATATCATCCACTAAGACAGTGATGCCATGCGCTTCAAAATCGATATCTTCTTCGGCTTTGTCATGGTCAAAATCAAAGACATATTGAAAGCCAGAACAGCCACCACCATCGACCCTTACACGGAAATAAGGGGCATTCTCAGCGCCTTGCAATTCGGCAATGCGATTGGCGGCGGCTTCGGTGATTGAAAATTGGTTCATATCTTGATGACCTTCTCTCTTAACGTGCTCCTAATATGGGCTGTAAGCTGTGAAAGATCAAGATACCGACAGCAGGAGTGATAACCGTTTGCCATTTATCCAAACCCTTGCTCTTAGTCGTGGATTTCTGTAGGTTAGAGCCCATCAGACACAGTGAAAGTTAGATGGTTATGACAGCGCCAAATACAGAGCCCGTTGCGCGATTTGCTAGCCATGCCTCACAGTCAAAAGGCCGGTTGCTCGCTGAGCCGTCTGGTACCTCAACACGTACCCTTTATCAACGCGACCGAGACAGAATTATTCATTCTGTCGCCTTCCGCCGGCTGAAACATAAAACACAAGTGTTTGTGTATCATGAGGGTGATTATTTTCGGACGCGTCTAACCCATTCCCTAGAAGTCGCGCAGATTGCCCGCTCTTGCGCACGTGCCTTAGGTTTGAATGAGGATCTAAGTGAGGCTGTGGCACTAGCGCATGATCTGGGGCATACCCCCTTTGGTCATGCCGGCGAAGATGCTTTAAATGAGGTGATGGCGCCCGCAGGTGGCTTTGATCATAATGAGCAAACGGTGCGGATTGTCACAAAATTAGAAGAGCGTTACGCCGCCTTTGATGGCTTAAATCTGAGCTGGGAAGCGTTGGAAGGGGTGATTAAGCATAATGGGCCGGTGATCGGGACGCTCCGCCCAACAATTGCCGAGGTTAATAAGCTGGCAGGATTTGACCTCTCATCCTATGCCTCAGCGGAAGCACAAATTGCCAATCTGTCAGATGACATCGCCTATTTATCACATGACATTGATGATGGGTTACGGGCTGGATTGCTGGAGCTCAGTGCCCTTCATGATTTGCCTGTTATCGGTCCTGTCTTGCACCAACTCCAAAAAGATTGGCCAGATTTGGCAATGGGACGACTGACCCATGAGTTGACGCGGCAGCTCATCTCTCATTTTGTAGAAGATTTATTAGCAACCTCTCGCCTCAATCTATGTGATGAGGCGCCGCAATCAGCCGATGATGTGCGGCAGGCAAGACGCCCGCTGATCGCCTTCTCACAGACAGCGTCGCAGGATTTGGCGATTATTAAATCTTATTTATTCACTCATATGTGGCGGCATTACAAAGTCAATCGCATGACGAGTAAGGCACGACGTACGGTGAAATCTTTATTCACCATTTTTATGGAAGAGCCAAATTTACTGCCGCCCGATTGGCAAGAAAAATGCCAGTCAGATGAGGCGCAAAAAGCACGCATCATTGGCGACTATGTGGCTTCCATGACTGACCGCTATGCGTTATTAGAGTATGAACGCCTTTTTGATTTGGGACCTATCTTATCGTAACATGAATATTTTTACACTTTTCGAAACTCATATTCACAATATTTACAACGAATTAGTCGCAGAAGGTGCCTTGTCTGAGGGGCATAATCTGTCAAAGCTAACGGTGGAATTGCCCCGTGAGGAGTCTCATGGTGATTTGGCAACCAATATTGCGATGGTGACGGCGAAATCTGCTGGCATGAACCCTCGTGCCTTGGCAGAATTATATGTCGCTAAATTAGCTAATCTTGATGATGTGCAGAGCGCTGACATTGCTGGTCCTGGCTTCATTAATTTGCGATTGCCTGCCTCAGCTTGGCAAAGCCAATTGCGTGATATCCATGAAGCAGGGGAGGCCTATGGCCAATCTGAGATTGGGAAAGGCCAAAAAGTCAATGTTGAATTTGTGTCAGCTAATCCCACAGGCCCGCTTCATGCCGCTCATGCCAGGGGGGCAATTTTCGGTGATGCGCTAGCTCATTTGCTGCAATTTGCCGGATTTGATGTGACAAGAGAATATTACATTAATGATGCGGGAACGCAGGTTGATGTTTTGGCGCGCTCTGCCTATTTGCGCTATCGCGAAGCGTTTGGGGAAGAGGTGACGATCCCAGCGGGCCTCTATCCTGGTGAGTATCTAAAAGATGTTGGCCAAGCCCTCAAAGCTGAATTTGCAGACCGGTTCCTTGACGCTGATGAAGAGAGCTATCTGGCTCCTATTCGGGAATTTGCTGTTGCTATGATTATGGCTGGGATCAAAGAGGATTTATCCCGTCTTGGTGTCAGCATGGACGTGTTCTCATCCGAGAGGGCTTTGACAGATAATGGGAAGGTGCAAGCTGCGATTGACCATCTGGCAGCGCAGGATTTGATTTATCACGGGGTGTTGGAAAAGCCAAAAGGTCAAGCGCCAGAAGATTGGGAAGAGCGTGAGCAAATGCTCTTTAAAGCCAAGCAATTTGGTGATGATACAGACAGACCGCTTCAGAAATCTGATGGGGGATGGACTTATTTCGCCTCTGATATTGCCTATCACTTGGATAAGTATCAGCGCACAGATGGCCCGATGATTGATGTGTGGGGCGCTGACCATGGTGGCTATGTGAAGCGTATGAAGGCTGCAACGGCGGCCGTGTCTGGCGCATCTGATATGTTGGATGTGAAGCTATGCCAGCTTGTATCCTTGCTAGATAATGGTCAGCCTGTGAAAATGTCTAAGCGGGCAGGGACCTTTGTGACCTTGTCAGATGTGATGGATGCGGTTGGGCCAGATGTGATGCGCTTTATCATGTTGACGCGTCGTAACGACCAGACGCTTGAATTTGATTATGCCAAAGTCACTGAAAAGAGCCGTGAGAATCCTGTCTTTTACGTGCAATATGCCCATGCTAGAGCGCGGTCAGTGTTCCGCCAGGCTGAGGCACCATCGCACTTTGATGATGCAGACCTATCTTGCCTGACACATGAGCTAGAGATGCGTTTGATGAAGCAATTGGCCTCGTGGCCGGCTTTGATTACAAGCGCAGCAAAGGCGCATGAGCCGCACCGTATTGCCTTTTATCTGATGGAATTGGCGGCGAATTTCCATAGTTTATGGAATGGTGGGCGTGATGACCCAACGTTAAAATTCATCCAGGCTGATGATGAAGCTGTGACAAAAGCGCGTCTCTATCTTGTCAATTGTGTCTCACTCGTGATTAGATCAGGATTAGGATTGCTCTCAATCACTGCCGCAGAGGAGATGTAGCATTATGCGTGACGACGATACTGGTAAAAAGACACTCTCTGTGCCTGTGATTGCAGGGGCGATTGTCGGGCTTGTCGCGCTTGGCGCTGTGGCGGCCTATATGGTGCAGATGGCTAATCAATCAGCGCCTGTTAATGTCGTGGTGTTAAAGGCTGATCAATCAGATTTCAAAGCGAAGGCAGATGCCGATGAGGCAGCTGACACCAACGCAGATAAATCATCTGTATACAATATGTTAGATGAGTTAAATGAAACAAAGGATGAGGTCGAAATCCTATCATTAAAACCATCATCTCCGGAATTGCCAGAGGTCAAAATTGAAGAGGCCCCTGTGAAGGAAGAGGCAGCAGAGGCGCCGCAAGAGACAGTTGTTCAAGCTGAGACAGTAGAAGAGGTAAAGCCAGCTGAGACAAAGCCAGCAGAAGCCAAAGAGGTTGCCCCTCAGGCGCCTGAAAGCGCCGCTGACGAGATGACAGCCGCGCTTGATAAAGCAGAGCCAGCCACACGTCCTATCACCAAAGAGGTGATTGAGGCGAAGGCAAAGGCAGGCCCATCAATGATGGTTCAGCTTGCGGCCTTCCGTGATGCAGGCAAAGCGCAAACTGTCGCCTCAGTCCTCACACAAAAGCATAAAGATCGTCTGCAGGGCCTTTCATTGGGTGTGATGCAAGTCGATACAGGCAGTTCAGGTGTCTTTTGGCGCGTGATTACTGAGCCTTTGCCAAATGAAGATGCCCGCGGCCTGTGTGATGCGCTGAAACGGGCCGGACAAGATTGTATTCTGCGCAAGGTAGATTTGCCGTAAATGACCGAGACTCCGCAGACAGATGAGGTTGGGCAAGCATCAGGCGATGCCACGCAGCTAACATTATTTGTTAATCTAGATGGGTTTGAAGGGCCAATCGATTTGCTGCTGTCTCTCGCGAGGGAGCAAAAAGTTGATTTGATGAAAATCTCTATTTTGCCGCTTGCAGAGCAATATCTATCCTTCATTGAAACTGCCCAAGATTTGAACCTTGAAGTGGCGGCTGATTATTTGGTGATGGCTGCTTGGTTAGCCTATTTGAAATCGCGTTTGTTGCTGCCAGAAGCAGAGCCGGAAGCAGACGAAGAAATCATTGATATGACTGACGCCCTTCGTTTCCAGCTATTGCGCCTAGAGGCGATGCAAGAGGCGGCGAAATCACTCGCATCATTGCCCAAATTGGGTCAAGCCCGTCACGCGAGAGGGGAGCCTGAATATTTCACCACTACTGAAAAACCCTTATGGACTGCTGGCTTATACGACTTGCTGGCAGTGTATGGGGATCTGCGCTCTGAAGAAACGGCACAAACTTTGACGATTGCTGCCACGCGCTTATATTCCGTGCAAGAAGCCTCAGGCCGGTTAAAGCATTTGCTGAAATCATCACCTGGCTGGACAGTGTTGGAACAATTTTTGCCAGGCGGGTTGCATCGCCCACTTGATAGGCGGTCAGCGATGGCCTCTCATTTTGTGGCCTCGTTAGAACTCGCAAAAGAAGGGATTGTGAATTTACGCCAGCAATCTCACTATGGCCCTATCTATTTGCGTGCGAAGGAGATGTCAGATGGATAAACTTGCGCCGCATTCGGAGCTGTTGCTACAGCAAGCCAAAGTGATTGAGGCGGTGATTTTTGCCTCACAAAAGCCGGTGCGCGCACGTGATTTGAGCGCCTATCTCGAAGATGAAACGCAGCTTCCAACTGTGATAGCGATTATTGATGAGCGATATGGCGCCTATTCCGGGGTGGAACTTGTGCGGCGCGATGATGCCTATGCGTTTCGCACGAAGCCAGAAATAGCGGAAAACCTGAATATTGAGCGTCAGGTAGAGCGCCCGCTTTCGCGTGCAGCGATGGAAGTTTTGGCAATTATCGCCTACCACCAACCTGTCACACGCGCAGAAATCGAAGAAATCAGAGGCATCAGCTTGTCAAAAGGCACGATGGATATCTTGCTTGAAGTGGGGTGGATAAAGCCGCGCGGCAGGCGTCGTACACCAGGGCGTCCCTTAACATGGGGGACATCGCCTGGGTTCTTAGATCATTTTGGCTTAGAATCACTTGACGCCTTGCCAGGTATGGAAGAATTGAAATCAGCGGGCTTGCTGCGCAAAAGACAGATTTTGGGCAATCTTGGGGAAGGCCCTGCGCAAGAGGATGAGGCGATGGAGGATGTCATCACTGATTATGTTGATGATGACCTGCTAGAGGCGGCCTTTGATGAAACGGAATTTGCGGATGATGAGGCATGATTTATTCTTTTGAAGATATCAGCCACCATTATGGTGTTACCCCGTCTGTTGATGATATTTCCTTTGCTATCAAGCAGGGGGAAGTGGTGTCTCTCCTTGGGCCAAGTGGATGCGGCAAATCAACCTTATTACGCCTCGCAGCGGGATTAGAAGCGCCTCATAAAGGACAAATCAGAGCGGGTGATAAGATTATTTCCTCAGCAGGCTATGCGCTTCCCGCCGATCAGCGTCATATGGGGCTTGTGTTCCAAAATTATGCGTTATTTCCTCACTTAACCCTTTTAGAAAATGTCTGTTATGGCTTGAAACTACCAAAAAAACAGGCGCAAGAGCGGGCCTATCAGGTGATGCATGATGTTGGTGTGGATAAGCTTGCCAACATGTATCCTCATGAATGTTCTGGCGGTCAGCAGCAGCGTGTGGCGTTGGCGCGCGCTATTGCCCCGTCACCACAGCTGTTGCTATTAGACGAGCCTTTCTCTGGGCTTGATACAAGACTAAGAGAGCGCATCCGTGATACGTTATTACACCTGCTACGTGAGCAAAATATAGCCACCTTAATGGTGACGCATGATGCAGAAGAAGCGATGTTTATGTCGGACCGCATTGTTGTGATGAACCAAGGGCAAATTGTCCAGATTGGCCGACCCATCGATGTGTATCGCTCGCCTGTTAATGCTTTCGTCGCCACATTCTTTGGCGAGGCAAACCGCTTTGATGGGCAGGTGCAGGCAGGGCAGGTGCAAACGATTTTGGGTGCGATTGATACCCCGCAATTATCAGATGGCCAGGCAGTAGAAGTTGTCGTGCGCAACGAGAATTTAAATGTCTATACTGAGCCGCAACATAAGGCAGATAAGCCATTCTCGCTTGTTGAATTGCATTTGTTAGGGGGCAGTACCCTGATCCACCTAGCAGGCGATGGCGATGATGGCACCAAGCATCACTTTCATGCGAAGATCCCGGGCATCAACTTTCTTCAACCAGAGATGCCAATTTACCTAGCGGCTGACCAGAGCCAAATATTCATTTATCCCAAAACATAAAACTGACCGCACCTAGTGGGATATATAGCTTTTTTTGTATTCCACACTTGGATTAAGTGTTTGCTGATCTAAAAGCAGCTAGCTATAGTGAGGGCAGTTGAATTTTTATAGCTTTACGAGGTTATCATGGGCTTTACTTCTATTTGGCATTGGCTAGTTGTTTTGGCAGTCGTGCTTATTCTTTTTGCACGTCCGGGCAAGATTTCAAACATTATGGGTGATTTTGGCAAAGGTTTGCGCAATTTTAAAGATGGCGTAAAAGGTGACGAAGCAGACGCAGGAGATGCGGAAGAGGCGATTGAAGCGCCAGCTGAAGAAGCAGCACCAAAGCCAAAGAAAAAGGCCGCGGCTAAAAAGAAGGCAGCACCAAAGAAAAAAGCAGCGCCAAAGAAGAAAGCAGCTGCTAAAAAAGGTGCATCTAAGAAGAAAGCGGCTAAGAAGTCTTAAGCCTGTTCTTGTGATTGAGGCGGGTCAATTTGGCCCGTCTTCTATATAAAATTGGATAGCTAAATGTTTGATCTAGGCTGGCAAGAATTTTTGATGGTTGCCGTCGTGTTGGTGTTGGTGGTTGGCCCGAAAGACATGCCACGCATCATGCGCAGTTTTTCGCAAGTCATGCGGAAAGCTAAATCCATGGCGCGCGAGTTTACAACCTCTCTCGAAGATGTGGCAAATGAGGCCGACGTTAAGAAAATCCTTCAGGATGTCAAGGAAGGTGAATTTGACGATATGGCAAATTTGCTAGATGGCGATATCAAAGATGTGGCAAATGATATGAAAGATGCCGCAGGTGTCGATGATATCAAACGTGATGTAGAGCGCGTCCAAGGCAAAGAGGCTAAGCCAAAAGCAAGCGCCAAAAAGGCTGCGGCTAAGCCAAAATCTGCCAAGAAAACATCTGCTAAAAAATCAGCCAAAAAAGCCGCCACTAAGTCAGCGAAGAAGGCCGCGTCATGACGGAACAGCTTACCGACCAAACGGAAGACCAATTAGATGAACAGGGCTCAATGACGATTATTGAGCATTTAACAGAGCTTCGTAACCGTATCGGCGTGATCTTTGCGGTATTCATCGTCTTCTTCATTGCCGCCTTTATTCGCCCGTTTGGCAGTGATAGCGCCAATATCGCCGACCTCGTCTATCGGTTCCTGCAAGCGCCTTTGGCAGATATTTTGCTAGAGCGCGGCGGCCGGATGATTTTCACAGGTTTGCATGAGGGCTTCTTTACCCAAGTAAAGGTCGCCTTCTTTACCTCCCTATGCATTACCTTTCCTTTGATGCTTATCCAAATTTGGAAGTTTGTGGCGCCTGCGCTTTATAAAAATGAGAAATCAGCCTTCGCCCCATTTTTGCTAGCCACGCCCGTATTGTTCGCTTTGGGTGCGTTGATGGTCTATTATCTCGTGATCCCGCTCGCTTGGCAGTTTTTTGTTGGCTTTGAGACGATTGGCGGAGAGGGCGCGCTTCCTATTCAGGTAGAACCGCGCATTTCTGAATATCTCTCTTTGGTCATGCGGCTAATGTTTGCCTTTGGTATTGCCTTTGAATTACCAGTGATTTTGTTATTGCTTGTCAAAGCCGGATTAGTGTCACCAGAAGGGCTTGCCTCCAAGCGGAAATATGCCATTTTGTTGGCATTCGTAGCCGCTGCCATTTTGACACCGCCCGATGTGATTTCACAAGTGCTGCTCGCTGTTCCAGTGATTTTGCTTTATGAAATTTCCATTATCATTGCGCGCTTTATCCAACCATCAGAGTCTGCGCAAACCGAATAGCAATCAGCTGCGCCTGAATTGACATTTTACTTCATAGGACGACCCTCATGCATGATATTCGTTTCATCAGAGATTACCCAGAGGCATTTGATGCGGCACTTGCCAAACGTGGCTTGGCGCCCTTAGCAGCTGACATTACCTCGCTCGATAGCCAGCGCCGTGCTTTGCAAACTGAAATTCAAGCCTTGCAATCGCGTCGTAATGAAGCCTCAAAAGAGATTGGGATGCGCAAAGGCAAAGGCGAAGATGCTGATGACCTGATCCAAGAGGTAGCGGATATCAAAGCCAAAGCACCTGAGTTGGAAGCGCAGGAAGCTGAGTTAGCAAATACGCTTATGGGCCATTTGATGTCATTGCCGAATATTTTGGATGACAGCGTCCCGCAAGGCTCCGATGAAGAGGATAACGCGCTTGTGCGCACCGTTGGTATCATACCGGAGTTTTCATTTACACCGCAGGATCATGTGACGCTTGGTGAGAATTTGGGCCAGATGGATTTTGCGAATGGCGCAAAATTAGCAGGGGCCCGTTTTGTTGTTTTGCATGACCAATTGGCACGTCTGGAACGCGCTTTGGCAAGCTTTATGCTCGATACTCATACCTCTGAATTTGGGTACCGGGAAACATTGCCGCCAGCAATTGTGAATACCAAGACAATGACAGGCACAGGGCAGTTGCCTAAATTTGCTGAAGATCTGTATGCCGTGGAAGAGGATAAATGGCTGATTCCAACCTCTGAGGTGCCACTGACGAATTTAGCGTCAGACAGCATTTTAGATGCGGATAGCCTGCCTTTGCGCATGACAGCTTACACGCCTTGTTTCCGTGCTGAAGCTGGCTCGGCAGGACGCGACACTAGAGGCATGATCCGCCAGCACCAATTCTCCAAGGTCGAGATGGTGTCTATCACTAAGCCAGAAGACTCGAGCGCTGAATTAGAACGTATGACCAATTGCGCAGAGACCATTCTTCAGCGCCTTGGTTTAGCTTATCGTGTGATGAAGCTTTGTTCAGGTGATACAGGTTTCTCTGCGCAGCAAACCTATGACATTGAAGTCTGGCTGCCAGGACAAGATGAGGGGCGCGGCATGTATCGTGAAATTTCGTCTTGTTCAAATTGCGGCCCGTTCCAAGCCCGTCGTATGAAGGCGCGGATGCGAAGAGAAGCAGGCGGTGATACCGAATTTGTGCATACATTAAATGGGTCTGGCTTGGCGATTGGCCGTACAATGATTGCTGTCTTAGAAAATGGGCAGCAAGAAGATGGTACAATTTTACTACCAGAAGCCTTGCATCGCTATATGGGCACAGATAGGCTAGTACCAACAAAGCCTTAATCATCCAAGAGGGAGTTGATGCGCATTCTAATCAGTAATGATGACGGCATAGATGCCTTTGGTCTATCGCTTCTCGCTGATTTAATGCGGCCTTTTAGCAATGATATCACCATCATTGCGCCTATGGATAATCGCTCCGGTACCGGCCGGTCTTTATCATTAAAGCAAGATATTCACCTCGCTGATTTGGGGCAGGGACGCTATGCCTGTTCTGGCACGCCCGCAGATTGTGTAATGCTCGGCTTAAATGTCGTGATGAAAGATGCGCCACCAGATTTGGTTGTCTCTGGTATTAATCACGGTATGAATGCCGCAGATGATATCGGCTATTCAGGCACGATTGGTGCTGCCTTTGAAGCGGCTATTATGGGAATACCGGCAATTGCCTTTAGCCAACATCATGGTGACCAAGAAGCTGATTTTGGCCCAGCGCGCGAAGCAGGCCCTGAGACCATCGCTTATTGTTTGGCCCATTTGCCAGATAGACGCACCATTTTGAACATTAATTTTCCGGCCCTTTCGGCAGGGCGTGTTAGGGGTATCCGCCCCACCTTCACCGATATTCATAAAGCAGGTGACATCATCTATGATGCAGAAGTGCCGCATCACTACCGGATTGGGCCGTTACAAATTGATGATGAGATGCAAAAAGGCTCTGATAGAGCGGCCCTCGATGATGGTTATGTGTCACTGACACCCCTAAAAATGGACCATACCGATCACAGCCAGATGGCGCGGTTCTCATCGCTCTCTTTTGACAAGGGCTAAGATGACTGACTTGCAAGATGATGGGCTCATGGCGGCGAAAGCGCGCCTCATTATGCAGTTGCGGTCTTTGGCTATTCAAGATGCCGCAGTGCTAAGTGCGATTGAACGGGTGCCACGTGAGTTGTTTTTGCCGCGGGCATTGCGCGCTCATGCCTATGAAAATGCCTCATTGCCTATCGCGCATGGTCAAACCATCAGCCAGCCTTATGTCATTGCGAAGTCTTTGATTGGGCTCGACATTGCCCCGCAACATCGCGTGTTGGAAATTGGCACCGGAACAGGCTATCAGGCATGTGTGTTATCTTATCTTGCGCGGCGCGTTTATTCGATTGAACGCATCCGGCCCTTATTTGTGGATGCGGAACAACGCATCAGGCAATGCCGCCTGACAAATATTAGCCTCCGCCATGCTGATGGGCAAAAGGGGTGGCCAGAAGCGGCCCCGTTCGATCGCATTATAACAGCCTGCCAAAGTGAGGATGTGCCGTCGCATTTGATTGATCAGCTCAAAGAGGGCGGTATTTTTATTGGCCCTATTGGACCAGCTGGGCAAGAAACATTACAACGGATAAAAAAACTTGCCTCTGGGCTAGAGCGCGATACGATAATGGACGTTCGGTTTGTTCCCATGCTCGCAGGTACAGGATTAACATGATGAAGCGCCGCTATATTGCCCATTCTTCTCTTCGGTTGGGAGGTTTGGTCCTTTTTTTATCTGTTTTATCTGCCTGCCAAGTGCCAGATGTGAGCTTGCCTAAGTTATCGCTAACAAGGGAAACACCAGCCCCTGTTGAAGTGGGGTCTGGCCGTATCCAGCGGGTGCCCATTCCGGCCAATCGCTTATTGCCCGTATTGGCTGGTGACACGATTTACAGCCTTGCCACACGCTACCAGATTACACCGCAATCATTGATAGCCGATAATGATTTATCGCCGCCTTATACCCTGCAACAGGGACAAAACCTGAAAGTTACGCCGCGCCGCGAGCATATTGTGCGCCCGACCGATAGTCTGTTTACCATCTCACAACGTTATGCGGTGAGCCAATATCATATTGTAGAGTTGAACAGGCTTCCTTCGTCAGGTGAGTTAGTCGTGGGCGCGCGCCTTTTAATCCCTGACACGCATGATTTTACGGTATTAGATGGCGGGAAGGGCGCTAATACGGCGCTTGCTAAACCTGCTATAGCGCCTACCACGACTGTCGCAAAAGTAGCTGCAGCTACACGCCCTGCGCCAAAGGCAAGCCCGCAGCCACGCAAAAATTTCGTAGCGCCCGCTTTTGGCGCTAGTGATGGGTTCACATGGCCATTAGAAGGCGAAATCATCCAAGATTTTGGTCCAGCTGGTAAGGGTATCCACAATGATGGCGTCAATATCAGTGCTGAGCGCGGCTCTGCTGTATCAACAGCGGCCCCTGGTACCGTCGCTTATATCGGTGAGAATTTGAAAAGTTTTGGCACATTGGTACTGGTGAAGCATGATGGCGGCTATATCACCGCTTATGCGCATTTAGACAGTGTTTCTGTGTCAGAAGGTGATGTCGTCTCATCAGGGCAGGTGTTAGGGCAGGTAGGACAGACAGGGCGTGTTACGAGCCCGCAGCTTCATTTTGAAGTGCGCTTATCGCGTCAGCCTATCAACCCTCATGATATCATTAAATCATAGGCTTTTAGCTTATCATGACGTTATGGCGTGCGGCACAATCAATGATGAATTGATGCGCTGTGCGGCCTGACCTATTGCCTCTTGCCATTGCCCATTGCAAAGCCGGTAGGCGTTCGTCTTCGAAGCTTGTCGGAATGTTATAATAGGCGATATAGGCAGCAATAATCTCTAAATATTGGTCTTGATCAAGCGCATGGAATCCAAGCCACAGACCAAATCTATCTGATAAAGAGATTTTCTCTTCAACCGCTTCAGACGGATTAATGGCGGTTGAGCGTTCATTATCAATCATCTGACGTGACATGAGGTGTCTGCGGTTTGAGGTGGCATAGAAGACGATATTGCTAGGTCGTCCGGTCAAACCACCTTCTAAGGCCGCTTTGAGCGCCTTATAGCTTGTCTCTGCCCCTTCAAATGCCAAATCATCACAGAAAATAATAAATCGTCCCTCTTGATGGGCGAGATAGGACATGAGCTCTGGCAGGCTAGCGATATCCTCCCTTGCGATTTCAACAATTTTAAGGGAAAAACCCTCAGCAATCAGGGCGCCATGAACCGCTTTCACAAGGGATGATTTACCCGTGCCTCTTGCGCCCCATAGCAAGGCGTTATTTGCTAGCTTGCCTTCAGCAAAGCGCTTGGTATTGTCATATAATTGTTGTAATTGCGGGCTGATGCCACACAAAGCGCTCAGCGGTAGACGTGAGATATGCGAGACAGGGGCGCATTGCATCTGGTCAGGGCGCCATACATAGCCTTCTGCGTCAGCAAGCGGGGCCTCGTTGGTGGTCGCAGGCGCCATTCTGTCAAGCGCATCAGCTATGCGATAGAGTAATTTTGTCATCTCACTATCAGTCATTTTTTACCCTTTATCATCCCTTACATCTTTTGTCTCTTTTTGACATTGAAAGCCCTGTCAAGGCAAGCTATTGTGAGCAGCATTATGCTTTGCGTAGCTTAGACTTTTTGTAACGAGGTTTTACCTCATTTTTGGAGATTAGACTGATGCTTATCAGCCCAGCCTTTGCACAAGCCGCCGGTGGTGGTGCCTCATTAACCGCACAATTACTACCTTTCGTTCTTATTTTTGCGATTTTCTACTTCTTCTTGATCCGCCCTCAGCAAAAGCGGGCCAAAGAACATCGTGAATTGGTCAATAATGTGAAGCGCGGTGACAAGGTCACAACGTCTGGCGGTATTCGCGGCACAGTTTCAAAAGCCGTTGCTGAGCAAGATTTTGTTGAAGTTGAAATCGCAAAAGATGTGAAGGTCGAAGTTGTTCGCGGCATGATCGCATCTGTTGAGAAAAAAGACTAATTTAACAGCCTGCCCTGATTAGAAATAAGGTGGAATATCATGCTGCAATATGACAGCTGGAAACGAATTTTAGTGCTTCTCGTCATTGTGATGGGAGCGGCCTATGCGCTGCCCAATGTGATTGGGGAAAGACAGCTAGGCCAATTTCTACCAGGGCAGGCCGTCAATCTCGGCCTTGATTTGCAAGGGGGGTCTCATCTTCTCTTGCAGGTTGATAGCGAGACTGTCCAAAATGAACGTTTAGAATCATTTGGCGAATCTCTGCGCTTGGAGCTCCGTGATAAGCGTGTGCGCTTCAAATCGCTCTCTGTCAAAGATCAAACATTAAGTTTTGCACTCCGCAACCAAGATGATAGCGGCGCGTTGGATGCTATCTTGAAAGAGATGCTGACAGCCGATTATCAGCGTGTCACGACAGGTGATAGCACTGATATTTTATTTAGTGAGCAGGGGGTCCTGAACCTTCAGACAAGCACGGTTGAGCAATCAATTGAAATTATTCGTCGCCGTCTTGATCCAGATGGCACGAAAGAGCCAATCATCCAAAGACAAGGGGCAAGCCGTGTTTTGGTACAGCTCCCTGGCGTGGAAAATCCTGAAGAAGTGAAACGTCTGCTCGGTAGAACAGCGAAATTGACCTTCCAGCTTGTTGATTTGCGTGCGACAGCTGATGAGGCACGTCGCTCTGGTCGTGTTCCGCCTGGTTCTGTCCTGATGCCATCAGCCTCAGACCCTGACCAATATTTCCTCGTTGAGAAGCGCGTACTAGTTTCTGGTGAGACGCTAGAGAACGCAACCGCAGGGTTTGACCAGAATTCACAGCCAGCGGTTAATTTTACCTTAAATGCTGAAGGTGCTCGCAAATTTGGCCGTGTTACCGGCGAGAATATTGGTCGTCCATTTGCCATCGTTCTGGATGGTCAAGTGGTCTCAGCCCCAACCATTCAAGCGCAAATTTTTGGCCAAGGACAAATTACAGGGGCGTTCTCTGTTCAAGAAACCAATGAACTATCCTTGATTTTACGCGCAGGTGCGCTCCCGGCCCCGCTTCTCGTGCTTGAAGAGCGTTCAATCGGTCCCGGACTAGGCGCTGATTCTGTGGCTGCAGGGCAAATTGCCTCTGTTGTCGGCCTTCTGCTTGTCATGGTTTATATGATTGCTAGCTATGGCTTATTCGGGTCTTTTGCCGTTGTCGCGCTTGGTGTGAATATCATCCTGATTATTGGCGCGCTCTCTGCTATTCAAGCGACATTAACGCTTCCTGGCATTGCTGGTATTGTCCTCACAATGGGGATGGCTGTTGATGCGAATGTGTTGATATTTGAGCGGATTAGGGAAGAATTGCGCAGGGGACGGTCTGTGTTTGCAGCAATTGAAGCGGGCTATGGCCGTGCTATCTCTACGATCATTGACTCGAACCTAACCACCTTATTTGCTGCTTTGTTCCTCTATATCTTTGGGTCAGGGCCGATTAAGGGATTTGCGGTGACACTCGCCTTCGGGATCGTAAGCTCTATGTTCACTGCTATCATGGTCACAAGATTATTGATTGTTCTGTGGCTCGGCAGAGCGCGTCCTAAATCAATTCAGCTGTAAGGAATTCAGATCATGTCATTTCGTTTGAAACTCGTACCTGAAAAAACAGCATTTGATTTTCAAGGTAAGAATAAATTAGCCGCAATCATCTCTTTGGTGTTGGTCATTGGCGCGGTAGCCTTGTTTTCCGTAAAAGGTTTAAACCTCGGGATTGATTTTAAGGGCGGCATCTTGCTTGAGGTGCGGACCTCGCAAGCGAGCGCTGATATTGGCGCGTTGCGCTCTGACCTAGGGGAATTGGGCTTAGGTGATATCTCTATTCAAAGCTTTGGCACTGACCAAGACGTTCTTATTCGCGTTCAGCGTCAAGAGGGCGATGAAAAAGCACAGCTTGCGGCCCTCGAATTGGTTACCCAGACATTAGGCGCTGATTATGAGGTGCGGCGGACCGAATTTGTAGGCCCGACTGTTGGTGAAGAATTAAAACAAAACGGTATTTTGGCTGTAATGTGCGCCTTGATAGCCATTATGGTCTATATCTGGTTCCGATTTGAGTGGCAATTTTCCATCGCGGCTATTATCGCGCTATCACATGACATTCTCTCTACCATTGGTCTGTTTGCGCTGACATCTTTTGAGTTCAATCTTGCGACTGTGGCAGCCATCCTCACAATTGCCGGCTATTCCATCAATGATACGGTTGTGGTGTTTGACCGTGTGCGTGAAAATATGCGCCGCTACAAATCCTATGAGCAGCGTGAGATTTTGAATATTTCGCTAAACGAAACATTGTCTCGTACTTTGATGACGTCTGTAACAACTGCCCTTGCCTTGTTTGCCATTATTTTCTTTGGTGGCGCTGTGCTGCGTGATTTTGCAATTGCGTTATTATGGGGTGTGATTATCGGTACTTATTCATCGGTGTTTGTTGCGGTTGGGTTCTTGTCACGCTTTGATTTAAAGGCGGCGATGCAAGATCCTGATGAAGAAGAGGGAGCCTCTCTCGATGGCTAATCACTCTGAGCTGCCAGCTGGCGCCTCCCAAATCGTAGATGTGAGAGATTTTGAGGGTGATGGGCAATTAACCTTGATCCATGGCTATGGTGGCGGTGGATTTCGGATTGCCAAACAGGCCTATGAGGGCGATCAACTTCTCTTGCCAAGACAGCGTTTTGATTGGCAAGCTCCATCATGGGATGCCATCACAATCTCAGATTTAGAACCGTTATTAGCAGAGCCTGTGCCACCCTTATTGATTATGGGGCTCGGCAAGGCGCCGCAAGGCTTATTGCCAGAGCTACAAGTGGCTTTGCATCAGCGCGGTGTGTCTATGGAAATTATGTCAACGGCTGCGGCATGCCGGACATGGAATGTTCTGTTATCAGAAGGGCGCTATGCGGCCCTTGCGCTGTTGGCAGTGGATGACGAATGAGCGCGTCCTATAAAGAGTTGCGCAGCTCTGCGCGTGCCTTAGCCCTCACATTATTATTTGATACACCCGCCGAGCGAGACCTGATATCAGATGTGTTGTTGTTGGGGCTTGAGCTCGAAAAAATACGAGATATCGCATCAGAGCCCATGATTGCGATGATCCGCCTGCAATGGTGGCGTGACTTGATTGAGACGGGCGCTTTGCCTGAGGGGGCGCCTCCCTTAGCATCACGCCTTATTCAGCATAGCAAGCTCGATAAACCAAGCCTCATTACAGCGATTGAAGCAACGCAAGCCTCTTTACAGATGCCGCCAGCCGCCGTCTCATGGGATGCGTTGTTGCTATCTATCAGTCGCTCTCTCGGCTGGGCGTATGATGAGGCGTTGCTAACACAATTAGGGCACAATATGACCGCCCTCTATGCCGGAGAGGGACAGGCTGCCTTTACCTTTCTCGATGATGCCGATATCAAGAAAGCAAGCCCAGAGTCACATGGGTTTTTCCGGTTGTTGCATTATCTCATGACACGCCAATTAACCACATCAACCGATGGTGATCACTGGCTCGTCATGCGATATCTATGGCGCATTTTACGCTAACTTACGCGGCAAGCCACTCTTCAAATTCTGTCAAGGCACGCTGTGCCATTGCCATTTTACGGTCACGTCCTTTGAGGCGTTTTTCTGTGACAAGCGGGGCAAATAGGCCAAAATTGACATTCATCGGCTGAAAACTATCAGCCATTGCGCCACCTGTAATATGACTTAGCAAGGCGCCATGGGCCGTAGTCACCGGTGGCATGTCAAAAGATGTCCCCTGTAGCTCAGCAGCAACCATGCGCCCAGCCATGCCGCCTGTTGCCGCGGATTCCACATATCCCTCAACACCTGTGATTTGACCGGCAAAGCGGATATGAGGCTGTGATTTCAGGCGCAGCTGGTCATCAAGCAAACGAGGCGAATTGATAAAGGTGTTGCGATGCAAGCCGCCTAATCGTGCAAATTCAGCATTTTCTAAACCTGGGATGGTTCTGAAAATACGAACTTGTTCGCCATATTTCAGTTTTGTTTGGAAGCCTACCATGTTGAACAAAGTGCCAAGCTGATTATCTTGGCGTAATTGCACGACCGCATAGGGACGACTGCCATCATGGCCATTTGTGAGGCCAACGGGTTTCATTGGACCAAAGCGGAGGGTCTGCGGTCCGCGCTCTGCCATGATTTCAATCGGCATACAGCCATCAAAATAAGGGGTATTTGTCTCAAATTCTTTGAAAGACATTTTATCCCCATCACCTAGCGCCGCGATAAACGCATCATATTGCTCTTCGGTCATGGGGCAGTTGATGTAATCTTTGCCCGTGCCTTTGTCATAACGAGACTGGAACCAAGCCACATCCATATTAATGCTATCGAAATGGACGATAGGCGCGATGGCATCAAAAAAGGCCAAATCATCTTCTTGTGTCTCAGCGGCAATGGCCTGCGCTAATGCATCTGAGGTGAGGGGGCCTGTGGCAATGATCACGAGCCCTTCGTCTGCTGAAGGGAGCGATGTGATCTCTTCACGCGAGATAGTGATAAGCGGATGTGATGCCAGCGTTTGCTCAACGCCTTGTGAGAAATGGTCACGGTCAACCGCAAGCGCACCGCCTGCAGGCACAGCATGGGTATCAGCTTGTCCCATGATAATAGACCCCATAAGGCGCATTTCTTGATGCAAAACACCAACCGCATTGGCCGTCGCGTCATCAGAACGGAAGGAATTGGAACAGACAAGCTCTGCTAACCCTTCGGTTTGATGAACATCTGTTTTGCGTTGCGGGCGCATTTCATGAAGCACAACGCTGATCCCAGCTTCTGCACATTGCCAAGCGGCTTCACTGCCAGCGAGGCCGCCACCGATGATGTGAACCTGTTTTGTCATGCTGCTTCCCCTTTGGTTCGCTTATTCAGCGGCCCCTTTGCGCGCGTGTTTTTCTAATATGGGCTTCAAATAACGCCCTGTATGCGATGCGTCAACCTGTGCCACATCTTCAGGCGTACCAAAGGCCACACATTGCCCACCGCCATCGCCGCCTTCTGGCCCCATATCAATGACATGGTCAGCGGTTTTGATCACATCTAGATTATGTTCAATCACAATGACCGTATTGCCATTATCAACAAGCTCATGAAGCACTTCTAATAATTTTGCAATATCTTCAAAATGCAGGCCTGTTGTCGGCTCATCCAGAATATAGATGGTTTTGCCTGTTGCGCGGCGGCTCAATTCTTTTGAGAGCTTAACACGCTGTGCTTCACCACCTGAGAGGGTTGTCGCTTGCTGACCAATCCGCACATAGCCAAGTCCTACACGAAGCATCGTCTCTAGTTTGTCTCTGATAGAGGGCACAGCGTTAAAATAACCAACCCCTTCTTCGACAGTCATATCAAGCACATCCGCAATCGATTTGCCGCGCCATTTAATATCAAGTGTTTCGCGGTTATACCGTTTCCCTTTGCATTCATCACATGTCACATAGACATCGGGGAGGAAGTGCATTTCAATTTTGATAACACCGTCGCCTTGGCAGGCCTCGCATCGTCCGCCTTTCACGTTAAAGGAGAAGCGGCCTGGCGCATAACCGCGTGCCTTGGCTTCTGGGAGGCCAGCGAACCATTCACGGATAGGGGTGAAAGCCCCGGTATAGGTTGCTGGGTTCGACCGCGGTGTACGTCCAATTGGTGATTGGTCAATATCCACCACTTTGTCTAATAGCTCAATACCTTCAATGGCTTTGTGCGGTGCCGGAATTTCACGCGCTTTATGCAAGGATTTGGCCAAAGACTTCCATAATGTTTCAAGCACAAGCGTTGATTTACCGCCGCCTGATACGCCTGTCACACAGGTTAAAATACCAAGAGGGAAGGTGATATCCACATTCTGCAAATTATTACCTGTGGCGCCTTTCACACTGATTTTTCTGCCTTTTTTGGGTTTTCTTCTGGATTGTGGGATGGTGATTTCCCGTGTGCCAGATAGATATTGTCCGGTCAGTGAGGCTTTGTTCTGCATGATTTCATCGGCGGTACCTTGCGCCACCACTGTACCGCCATGCACACCAGCGCCTGGTCCCATATCAACGACATAATCTGCCTGTCTGATGGCATCTTCATCATGTTCCACCACCAAAACGGTATTGCCCAAATCACGCAGGCGCGTCAGGGTCGCAAGCAGCCTGTCATTATCGCGTTGATGCAAACCAATTGACGGCTCATCTAACACATAGAGAACGCCGGTGAGGCCAGAACCAATTTGCGAGGCTAGACGAATTCGCTGAGATTCGCCCCCTGATAACGTCCCAGAATTACGCGATAGATTGAGGTATGTCAGGCCAACATTGGCAAGGAAACCAAGGCGTTCATTGATTTCTTTTAAGATACGAGTTGCGATTTCAGCCCGTTGTGGGTCAAGGCGCTGTTCCAAGGCTGTAAACCAAGCCAGCGCATCTGCAATCGCAAAGGAGGCAATGTCTGAGATATCTTTATCATCAATTTTGACAGCTAATGATTCTGGCTTCAAACGCTTGCCATGACAGCTATCGCAAGGATGATTGGCACGGAATTTATCAAGCTCTTCTCTGACCCAGCTAGAATCTGTCTCACGATAGCGTCTTGTAAGGTTAGGAATAAGGCCCTCAAACGGCTTCTTTGTGCGATAAGAGCGCAAACCATCATCATATTGCATGTTTACCGCTTCTTGACCTGAGCCATGCAAGATGACTTGCTTTGCCTGCTTATCAAGCTTTACAAAGGGCACATCCAGCGAGAATTGGAAATGTTTGGCCAAGGATTCCAGCGTCTGCATATAATATTTTGACGTTGAGCTTGCCCAAGGAGCAAGCGCGCCATTGCGTAGCGATAAGGCTTCATCTGGCACAATCAAAGCGGCATCAAAATGGCTCGCTGTCCCAAGGCCATCACAAGCGGGGCAGGCACCAAACGGGTTGTTGAATGAGAAAAGCCGCGGTTCTACCTCATCAATCGTAAAGCCTGATACAGGGCAAGAGAAGCGCGCTGAAAAAACCGTTCTCTCTTCCGTTTTGGCCTCATCCGCATAGACAAGCCCATCTGCAAGACCAAGCGCTGTCTCAAGGCTATCAGCTAATCTGGTCGCTAGATCTTCTGAGTCTTTGCGCACAATGATACGGTCAACCACCACTTCGATATCGTGTTTTTTCTTTTTGTCGAGCGTCGGCGTATCATCCAAATCATAAAAGGCGCCATCAATCCGCACACGGCTAAAGCCTTTTTGCATGAAATCAGCGAGCTCTTTGCGATATTCGCCTTTGCGACCACGAACAACTGGCGCCAACAGATAGAGACGCTTACCATCCTCCATTGCCATAATGATATCGACCATTTGGCTCACAGTCTGGGATTGAATCGGCAAGCCAGTAGCTGGCGAGTAAGGGATGCCGACACGCGCCCACAGCAAGCGCATATAATCATAGATTTCGGTCACTGTACCAACGGTTGAACGGGGGTTCTTTGACGTTGTTTTCTGTTCAATCGAAATCGCAGGTGAGAGCCCTTCAATGAGTTCGACATCAGGCTTTTGCATCATTTCTAGGAATTGCCGGGCATAGGCAGAAAGTGATTCGACATAGCGGCGCTGGCCTTCGGCATAAATCGTATCAAAGGCGAGGCTTGATTTCCCAGATCCTGAAAGGCCAGTTATCACCACGAGTTGGTCGCGCGGCAAATCAACGCTCACATTTTTGAGGTTGTGCTCTTTGGCACCGCGTACCGAAATTTGTCGCAAATGGCTGTCTGTCATGGTGTTTTGCCTGTCAATTATCTTACCCTATCATCTGGTACGCATAATATGGCGTGTCAGTGCCAGACAAACTACTCTGAAAAGCAAAAAATATCATGTGCATTCTGTGTTTTCTTCGTTAGGATAGAGCAGACTATCATAATCTTAGCCAAAAATAGGAATGTCACATGGCAGGCAGTGTAAATAAAGTAATTCTTGTTGGGAATTTAGGGCGTGACCCTGAGGTGCGCACAACACAAGATGGCGGAAAAATCGTTAATCTTTCCATTGCCACGTCAGAAAGATGGAAAGATCGCAATAGCGGTGAACAGCGCGAAAAGACCGAATGGCATCGCGTCGTGATTTTTAACGAAAATCTCGCGCGTGTGGCAGAATCATATCTGCGCAAAGGCTCAAACGTATATATTGAGGGCCAACTTCAAACACGCAAATGGACTGACCAGCAGGGCGTTGAAAAATACACGACAGAGGTTGTGCTTCAGCGCTATCGCGGTGAGCTAACAATGCTTGGTGGCCGTGATTCATCATCTGCCCCAGCCATGGGAATGGATGACGGTTTTGGCGGCGCGCCATCGGCAGCACCAGCTGGTAATTTACCAGAACCACCAATGGCTGGCGGCTCAGATCTGGATGATGATATCCCCTTCTAGGGCGGTTGCTAAAAAACAAATATAAACAATGCGTTAAAAGCCATTCCTTGAATGGCTTTTTTTGTGCCTTTTTCGGGATTTTGTTAGGCGTGATTGCGGGTTTTGTGGTATGTTTAAGGGGCTAATAACACGCCGAGTTTAATATGTGGTGGGGAGTGTCAAAGTGAGCGAACAAGAGCCGCAAAATAGCACCGTAATTTCAATCGCAGATGAGATGAAAAGCTCTTATCTCGACTATGCGATGAGTGTGATTGTGTCACGCGCCTTGCCAGATGTGCGTGACGGTCTGAAGCCTGTGCATCGCCGCATTCTCTATGCCATGATTGAAGGTGGTTATGATTGGTCCAAGCCACCACGGAAATCAGCGCGTATCGTCGGTGATGTGATGGGTAATTATCACCCGCATGGTGATAGCTCTATCTATGAATCAATGGTGCGTATGGCGCAGGATTTCTCCATGCGCCTGCCATTAGTGGACGGTCAGGGGAATTTTGGCTCTGTTGACGGTGACCCTGCGGCGGCGATGCGTTACACCGAATCACGGTTAGCGAAATCAGCTGAATTTTTGTTGCGTGATATTGATAAAAATACAGTTGATTTCATCCCGAACTATGATGAAACGCAGCTTGAGCCCTCTGTATTGCCTGCTGAATATCCGAATTTGCTGGTAAATGGTGCAGGGGGTATCGCTGTGGGGATGGCAACGAACGTGCCACCGCATAATCCCACTGAAGTGATCACTGCCTGTCAGGAAGTGATGCGTAACCCTGATATCTCCGTTGATGAGTTGATTGAGATTGTACCAGGCCCCGATTTCCCAACAGGGGCTATGATTATGGGGCGCGCAGGGATTCGTGATGCCTATCACACAGGGCGCGGCTCTGTGATGATGCGTGCCAAGGCGGAAATCGTGACAGATAACCGTGACCGTGAATCAATCATCATCACCGAAATCCCCTATCAGGTGAATAAGGCGCAGCTGCTTGAGCGGATTGGCGAATTGGTTGTTGAAAAAACCATCGAAGGTATTGGTGATATCCGTGATGAATCTGACCGTAAAGGTATGCGCATCGTCATTGAGATTAAACGTGATGCCTCCGGTGATGTAATCCTCAACCAGCTTTATCGTCATACAAGACTGCAGACGAGCTTTGCTGTGAATATGCTCGCCATGAATGGTGGTCGTCCGCAGCAAATGGGCCTCAAGGATGTGCTGGTTGCCTTTTGTGATTTCCGCCAAGAAGTGGTGGTGCGCCGGACAGAATATTTGCTCGGTAAAGCCAGAGATAGAGCCCATATCTTAGCGGGTCTCTTAGTTGCGCTTTCATCAATTGATGCTGTGATTGAGATGATCAAAGCTGCGCCAGATACAGAAACAGCGCGTAATAATTTGATGAATACCGCATGGCCTGCTGCCGAAGTGGCTGATTTCATTGGGTTGATTGATGATCCAGGCCATGAAGTGAAAGATGGCGCCTATCACCTCTCAGAGACGCAAGCGCGCGCGATTTTGGAATTGCGCTTGCAGCGTCTGACAGGAATGGAGCGCGGTAAGCTCGTTGATGAGACAAAAGAGCTGGCTGATAAAATTGTCGATTATCTGGATATTCTATCAAATCGCTCGCGCTTGATTGATGTGGTGCTTGGTGAATTTGAAGAAGCGAAATTACGCCTGCATGATGAACGTCGGACCTTTATCTCTGATGCCGCAGCTGATCAAGATGATGAAGATTTGATTCAGCAAGAAGATATGGTCGTGACAGTATCACATCGCGGCTATATCAAGCGCGTGCCGCTATCAGTCTACCGGGCGCAGCGGCGTGGCGGCAAAGGCAGAGCTGGCATGAAGACGAGGGATGAGGATTTTGTCACACGGTTATTTGTGACAAACACACATGTGCCTATCCTGTTCTTCACATCGACCGGCATGGTGTATCAGCTCAAATGTTACAAGCTGCCAGTGACAACGCCGCAGGCACAAGGCAAAGCCATGGTGAATTTATTACCAATTGCGCCGGATGAGACGATTCAAACCGTCATGCCAATGCCGGCAGACCAAGATAGCTGGGCGCATCTTAACATCGTATTTGCCACAGCATCGGGTAATATTCGCCGCAATAAATTGTCTGATTTCACCAATATTAAACGTAATGGTAAAATTGCCATGAAGTTGGATGAGGGTGATGAGTTGGTAGGTGTGGCACCTTGCGCGGAGACAAGTGACATCTTGCTCGCGACACGGGCTGGGAAAGCCATCCGTTTTGCAGCCGATAAGGTACGTGTCTTTGCGGGACGCGGCTCAACAGGGGTGCGTGGTATTCGCCTACTTGGTGATGACCGGGTCGTATCGATGTCAATTATTGCTGATGAAGCGTCTGAATATGTCTTATCAGTGACCGAAAATGGTTATGGTAAGCGGACATCTGTT
>WTJA01000083.1 GCA_011524995.1 Alphaproteobacteria bacterium
TTATGACGGGTGAACACAGATTTTATCTCCCTCTTCGACAAGCCAAAGGCGCGCTAGCCATCTTAATAATCATTAATATCCTTGTCGGCATCCTTGTTATTTTGGGCATTCATATCTTACCTCGAGCCTATCATAGCTATCTTTTTGGTCAACTCATGGCCTTACGGGCGCGTCCCATATAAAAAGCCCCATTCATCAGAACAGGGCTTTTCGCAATCATTAGATTGTAAAGATATCAGATAGCGAGGTATTCGTGACGCAATTCCTCATTATCAAGCACTTCCTTGGCCATGCCATCAAACACAACCTGGCCTGTATCCAATATCACAGCTCTATCAGCAAGGTTCAGCGCTGCCACAGCATTTTGTTCCACGATAATGGTGGTGATGCCTTGTTCCCGGATATGATGCAACGTCTTTTCAATTTCTTGCACAATCACAGGGGCGAGACCTTCATACGGCTCATCAAGCAATAATAGCTTAATGTCACGAGCCAGCGCACGACCAATGGCCAGCATTTGCTGCTCACCACCTGATAGGGTTGTCCCTTCTTGCTTACGGCGCTCCCCCAAACGTGGGAAGAGGTCATAAATACGCTCTAGTGACCAGCCAATCGGCTTTTCAATTTGGGCCAATTGGATGTTTTCTTCGACAGTGAGACCTTGGATAATACGGCGATCTTCTGGCACCAAGGCAATCCCTGACTGCGCGGCCTGATAAGATGACATATTATGCAAAGGCTGGTGATCAAGCCAGATTTCCCCTTGTGTCACAACAGGGTCATCGACACGTGCCAACGCACGTAATGTTGATGTTTTACCGGCACCATTACGACCCAAGAGCGCCAAAATTTCGCCCTCATGAACCGTCATATTCACGCCCTGTACGATATAGCTTTCGCCATAATAAGCATGAACATCATAGGCTGAGAAATAAGCCGGGGCAGAAGAGGCATGATTCTTTGTCATGTCAGCGTTTGACTTTGTAGACATTAGTGTGCCCCCCCTAGATAGGCTTCCTTCACTTTTGGATGGCCTTTGATGTTTTCTGGCTTATCTTCAACGATCACGTGACCTTGCGCCAAAACTGAGATTTTTTGTGCCAGCGAGAACACAACATGCATGTCATGCTCAATCACAACCTTAGTGATTTTACGCTTTTCCTGAATCTCTTTGAGAAGGTCGATTGTGTTGTTGGTATCAGCACGCGCCATACCAGCTGTTGGCTCATCCAAAAGCAATAATTTTGGATCTTGAGACAAACACATCGCCATTTCCAAACGACGCTTATCACCACGAGACAAAGATGAAGCTGCCATATGCATCTTATCTTGCATCGAGACGTCAAGAAGCATCTGTTCTGCTTTTTCACGAATGTCAGTTTGACCTGACATGGCCGTAATCGCATTCAATTTAAATGCGCCATCACGCTTGGCCAAACATGGGATCATGACATTTTCAAGAACTGATAGGTCTGAGAAAATTTCAGGTGTTTGGAACACGCGAGATACCCCTGTTTGGTTAATCTCATGCGGCTTCAGGCCGAGAAGAGATTGTCCGTCAAAGGTCACAGTGCCTGTATCTGGGATCAATTTGCCAACAAAACAGTTGAGCAAGGTTGATTTCCCGGCACCATTTGGCCCGATGATGGCGTGAATCGTGCCAGCTTCAACTGATAGATTCACATCATCCAGCGCCTGTAGGCCACCAAAGCGCTTATTTACACCACGTACTTCTAAATAACTCATAGTGGCCCCCCTTATTCTGCTGCAGATTTCGCAGAGGCGCTATCAGCTTTGCCACGATTCATGATGCGCTTCATGATGCGTGTCGCACCGTCCACAAGCCCACCTGGCAAGAAGATAACAACCAACATAAAGACGATACCCAAAGTCAGGTGCCAGCCTTTACCAACGAAGAAATGCAAAATACCAACTAATAGATTTTCAAGCCCATCTGGCAAAATGCTGAACCAAGCATGCAACACATTATCGTTAATCTTTGAGAAGATATTCTCAAAATATTTGATAAAGCCTGCGCCTAATACAGGACCCATCATAGTGCCTGCACCGCCCAGAATCGTCATCAACACAACCTCACCAGACGCTGTCCATTGCATACGCTCAGCACCAGCAAGCGGGTCAGTGATAGCCATCAGACCACCCGCAAGGCCTGCATACATGCCAGAGATAACAAACGCAGCCAATGTATAAGGACGTGTGTTCAAGCCTGTATAATTCAGACGGTTTTGGTTCGTCTTAATCGCACGCAACATCAAGCCAAATGGCGAACGGAAAATCCGCAAGGCCAGATAGAAGGCGCCAATCAAAATCAAAGCACAGAAATAGAAGCCGACATTGAATTGGAACGTCATGCCAAGCACATCAAATTTGGCTGTTGAATTCATCGCCAAACCAAAGAAGTTTGTTGATGGAATAGAGCCACTTGTATCTGCGGCATCCAGGATGCGCGGGTCATTCAAATTCAGCTGCAGGCCTGTTTCACCATTTGTGATAGGCGTTAACACTGAATAAGCCAAATTGTAGCTCATCTGCGCGAAAGCCAACGTCAAAATGGAGAAATAAATCCCAGAACGACGCAATGATACATAACCAATCAGGAGTGCGAAGACACCTGCCACAGCCACAGATAATAGCAAGGCTGGTACGACATTCATCGTCAGCAGTTTAAACATCCATACGGCGGAATAAGAGCCTACACCCAAAAAGGCGGCATGCCCGAATGAGAGATAGCCTGTCAGGCCAAACAAAATGTTAAAGCCAATCGCGAAAATGCCAAAGATAGCAAAACGCTGTAGCAAATCAGGGTAGCCTGCCCCAAACGGCGCCAAAATGATTGGACCGGCAAGCACCATGATAATGAAGAAGATCATCAGCAGACGATCATTTTTTTGTAAATTTCCGAACATCTGATTATTCCTCCATCACACCAGCGCGACCCATCAAACCACGAGGACGTGTCAAAAGAACGACCATAGCGACGAGATAGATGATGATTTGGTCAATACCTGGCAAGAGTGATTTCACTTCATTCATTGAGGCAAAACTCTCAAGGATACCAAGCAAGAAGCCAGCCAAGACAGCACCAGGCAAAGAGCCCATGCCGCCAACCACAACAACCACAAAGCTCAAGACGAGGAAGTCCATGCCCATATGGTAGTTTGGTGGATTAATCGGTGTATACATCACACCAGCAAGACCAGCCACAGCCGCAGCAATCCCGAACATTAAGGTAAAGCGACGGTCAATATTGATGCCAAGCAAGCCAACAGTTTCTCTGTCTGCCATACCCGCACGCACAACCATACCGAAGGTTGTGAATTGCAAGAACGCAAAGACAAGACCGATCACAACCGCCGAGAAGAGGAAGTAAATCAGACGCCAATAAGGATAGATAATTGTATTTTCGGCAAAGCCAATAATCGCGCCAAAATCAAATGATCCTTTAAAGGCATCAGGTGCCGGTGTTGGGATCGGATTTGCGCCGTAAAAGGCTTTGATGATTTCTTGTAAAACAATCGCCAAACCAAATGTCACAAGAATTTGGTCGGCATGTGGACGCTTATAGAAATGCTTGATAAGCCCGCGTTCCATGATATAGCCAACCGCCACCATAATCGGAATAGCGAATAAAATAGCCAATGGCACAGACCAGTTGATGATTGCTTGACCAGCGACTTCCCCAAACCAGCTCTCCACATAAGGTACTTTCACTTTGAGCGGATTGCCCAAAAAGTCAGTCTTTGTGGGGTCAATTACCACCGAATAAAGATTGAGGATTTTCTGTAGCGTCACCGCACAGAAAGCCCCGATCATGAACAACGCACCATGGGCGAAATTGACAACGCCAAGCGTGCCAAAAATCAAAGTCAGACCAAGCGCAATCAACGCATAGGCACTGCCCTTATCAAGTCCGTTGAGAATTTGAAGCAATATTGCGTCCATCTTCTTAACCCTACTTAAATAGAAGTTGAAAAGAGGTCACGCCAGCAATGCTGACGTGACCTTGAATGTTTGAATTTTTTGACTTATGCGCCTGGGTTAC
Organism: Alphaproteobacteria bacterium; assembly: GCA_011524995.1. GTDB lineage: Bacteria > Pseudomonadota > Alphaproteobacteria > Puniceispirillales > Puniceispirillaceae > UBA685. The sequence continues at coordinate 4,064 of WTJA01000083.1, forward strand.
ACTTACCAAGTGCACCACCAGAGAACATTGGATGATCTGGTGCATATTCAACTTGCGCACGTGGTGTTACTTCCACGACTTCAAGAACGTCAAATTCTGATGTTGGGTTTTCTTTACCCTTCACAACAAGAACATCTTTGAAGCACTGGTGGTCTTCAGCACGATATTCTGTCGCGCCGTTACCTAGGCCATCAAACTTGAAGCCTTCTAATGCTTCAACAACACCACATGGGTTGAATGTGCCTGCACGTTCACAAGCATCAGCATATAGAAGTGTCTGACAGTAAACAGTATGAGCAGCCTGTGATGGTGGGAAGCCATACTTCTCACCGAATGACTTAACGAATGCCTTTGAGCCTTCGTCTGTCAATGACCAGTGCCAGTTTGTTGAACCAAAGATACCCTTAACGTTTTCACCAGCACCACGTGCCATTAGACGTGA
>WTJA01000026.1 GCA_011524995.1 Alphaproteobacteria bacterium
CAGCGGAATCGTAAATTCAATTGGGCACCCGCTCAAATGAATTGAGGTGTGGGTGTGTGACGACCAAACGAATTGCAGCTCGGTGAGGCCGCCACACGATGTGCAACAAATGTTGCGGACTTACAGATAGGCCAAGTGACGGGATCACTCAAGCCTGCTGGATGCTCCGCAAGGAGAGAAATATGAATTTTTTGAAATCTTCGCTATATGGTTCCGTTGTTTTTGCAGCTCTTGCGAATGCAGCTTTCGCAGCTGACACGATCAAAGTTGGTGTTTTGCATTCACTTTCTGGAACGATGGCGATCTCTGAGACGACGCTTAAGGATACCATGTTGATGTTGATTGATCAGCAAAATGCCAGAGGTGGTTTGCTGGGCAAACAAATCGAAGCGGTCGTTGTTGATCCTGCCTCAGACTGGCCTTTGTTTGCGGAAAAGACCCGTGAATTGCTCACGGTCCAAGATGTAGACGTGATTTTTGGTTCCTGGACTTCGGTTTCGCGTAAATCAGCCTTGCCTGTGCTTGAGGAATTAAATGGCTTGATGTTCTATCCTGTGCAATATGAGGGCGAAGAAAGCTCGAAAAACGTATTTTATACAGGTGCCGCGCCAAACCAACAGGCGATCCCTGCGACGGATTATTTCCTCGAAGAGCTGGGTGTCGAAAAATTTGCGCTTCTTGGGACAGATTATGTGTACCCACGCACCACAAACAACATTCTTGAAAGCTACCTTAAATCTAAAGGAATCCCACAGGAAGATATTTTTGTGAACTACACGCCATTTGGTCATTCCGATTGGTCCAAGATCGTTGCGGATGTCGTGGCCCTTGGCGCAGATGGGAAAAAGGTTGGCGTGATTTCAACAATCAACGGCGACGCAAATATTGGATTCTACAAAGAATTGGCCGCCGCTGGGATCAGCGCCGATGATATTCCTGTTGTTGCCTTCTCTGTGGGTGAAGAAGAGCTTTCAGGGCTAGACACGTCCAACCTTGTTGGGCATTTGGCCGCGTGGAACTATTTCCAATCAGCGGATGTTGAAGCCAATGCCACTTGGGTCAAAGAGTGGAAAGCTCGCATGGGCGAAGAGCGTGTAACCAATGACCCGATGGAAGCCCATTATATTGGATTTAACATGTGGGTGAATGCGGTCGAGCAAGCAGGCAGCTCCGATGTCGATGCAGTTCGTTCTGCTATGTATGGTCAGGAGTATCCCAACCTGACGGGTGGTACCGCTGTCATGCTTCCAAACCACCACTTGGCAAAACCAGTCTTGATCGGGGAAATCCAAGCGGATGGTCAGTTTGATATCATCAGCCAAACAGAAGAGGTTCCAGGGGACGCGTGGACTGATTTTTTGCCAGACTCTGCGGTTTTGATGTCCGATTGGAAAGACCTCGGGTGCGGTATGTATAACACCGAAACAAAGACCTGCGTTCAAATTCAGTCAAACTACTGATCCGAAAATCTTAGGGGGCAAATTTGCCCCCTAACCTTGGCGGGATGACCTATATGAAACGACTATTCTATGTGCTTGTAGCCCTTTGGGCCTTGTGTAGTGCTATGCCTCTATTGGCGACACCCTTGGATGATCTGTTGGCAGAACATCAGGCAACGATCCTCAAAGGATCGCGCAAAACCGTTGGAAAGGCCATTGATGCGCTGGCCGCAAGTGGGATCGAAACGGCAGAACAGACCCTTGTCCAATGGCGTAACAAGAACCTTTGGTATCACAAGACTGAAAGCGTCTTTTATACTGTCCAAGGGGGTTGGTATTTTGACCTCAACACAGGGGATAAAGTCGGGGAGTTCGACAAATCCGTCTTTAAACAGCTTAAGCCCAACAGTGGCGTACGGGGATTGATTTCTTCGGCTCTCGTTAACTTTCAACTTACATCACAAGATATCGATAAACGCCTCGCCGCAGTCGCAGCGATTAAGCGCGCACCAGATGCAGGACACCTTGCGCTTTTGCAGGCCACCTTAGAGCAAGAAACAGACCCAAAGCTGCGCCAAGAAAAAAGTGATCTGATTGGATTGCTGTCGATCCAATTCGCCACAAGCCCCGAGGCGCAAATTCAGGCAATTAGGGCAGTATCCGGTTCGCTGTCGGTCGAGGTGCGCGCGCAGCTAAACCCGCTTTTGCAAACAACGCGCGAGGTAGCAAAAACCCTGCCGGAAAACACTAACATCGCTGAGGTTCTCACCGTTGGCTCTGATGCGTTCTCAGAACAAGAGGCCTTTGATCTTCTCATTGAAAAGGGATTGACCAAGCAAGGTCCAGATAGCGCCGCAATCAAAACCGCCCTTAGCGAACATATCGAAAAGGGCCGGGTCGCTGGGTTTTCTTTGGCGTCCCTTGCAGATCCCGACACACGGCTTGAGGCCTATGATACGCTCGTCAAACAAGGGCTCGTTCCCGCGCGCATCCCTGCGGCAGAAAAAGAAAATGCTTTGGCGTCTTATGTCTTTTTTGATCAATACAATGAACCGAATGCCGCCATCACGACAGCCGTGAAAGAGACCCTTGGACATATCGAAACCAAAGTCGGCGCTTTCACCGCGCTTGATCTAGGGCTCGATGCAGTGTCTTTGGCCTCTATTTATTTCCTGGCGGCGATTGGGCTGGCCATCACCTTTGGCGTGATGGGAGTCATCAACATGGCCCATGGCGAATTTATCATGATGGGGGCCTATACTGGCTATGTGATCCAGCAGTTTATTCCGAACCACACGGTTTCTATCCTTGTTGCTGTGCCCATCGCCTTTGCTGTTACATTTGGCGCAGGCGTCGCGATGGAGCGACTTGTCATTCGGTGGCTCTATAACCGCCCCCTTGAAACGCTCTTGGCGACCTTTGGAGTTTCGATCGCCTTGCAGCAATTGGCCAAGAATATCTTTGGCACCCAAGCCCGCCCTTTGACGGCACCTGATTGGCTGGGTGGGGCGTGGGTTTTGAATGATGTGGTGTCGATCAGCTATATCCGCATCGCGATCTTTGTGCTGGCCTTGCTGTTCTTTGCGATGTTCCTCTTCATCATCAAAAAAACCCGCCTTGGGCTTGAAATGCGAGCAGTGACGCAAAACCCTTGGATGGCGTCGGCGATGGGGATCAATCCAGACCGTGTGAACATGCTGACCTTTGGTCTTGGGTCGGGGATTGCGGGAATCGCAGGGGTTGCGATTGGGCTCTTTGCAAAAGTGACCTCTGAAATGGGCAATGACTATATCGTGCAAAGCTTTATGTCCGTTGTTGTTGGCGGTGTTGGGAATGTGTGGGGAACGCTTGCAGGGGCGGCGCTTGTTGGGGTGCTGCAAAAGTCGATTGAATGGTTCAATCCTGCAAATACCCTTGCTGCCCAAACTTACATGATCCTCTTTATCATCATTTTCATCCAATTCCGGCCCAAAGGCATTATCGCCCTCAAAGGCCGTGCCGCAGGAGATTGATTCATGACAGCGCAAACTTATCGCAAAAACGCACTTATCTTTATCGCGATCCTTGCTTTGTTCACGATTACGATTTCAAGCCTCTCTGACGCCGCAGGGGGCGGGGCCGTGTCCACCTCATTTATAAAAACCTTGGGCAAGACGCTCTGCCTTGCCTTAGTTGCGATCGCGATGGATTTGGTCTGGGGGTATACGGGGATCCTCTCTCTTGGGCATTTCGCATTTTTTGGCCTTGGGGGGTATATGATCGGCATGTGGCTTATGTACGAACGCACGCGCGACATCGTCGTAACCTCGATGATCCAAGCCGACATCCCCCCAACGGCCCAAGAGGTCACCGATGCCATCGGCAGCCAAATTTTCGGCGTGGTCGGAAGCAATGAATTCCCGCTGATCTGGGCGTTTTCAGGCAGCTTAACGGCGCAACTACTTCTTGTGATCTTGGTGCCTGCGCTCCTTGCCTACGTCTTTGGTTGGCTGGCGTTTCGATCCCGTGTGACGGGGGTTTACCTATCGATCCTGACCCAAGCCTTTACCTTGGCCCTTTCGCTCTATCTCTTTCAAAACGAAAGCGGATTGCGGGGGAATAACGGCCTCTCAGGGTTACAGAACTTGCCCCATGTAACGGCCTCACAAGATTTCGTGGCGCTTTGGCTGTTTTGGGCATCGGCGGTTGCGCTTGGGCTTGGGTATATCTTGGCCAGCGTAATCGTCGCAGGCAAATTCGGATCCGTGATCCGCGCGATCCGCGACAACGAGGCCCGCGTGCGGTTTTTGGGGTATCGCGTCGAGGCTTATAAACTGGCCGTCTTTGTTGCCACAGCGGTGATCGCCTCTATTGCGGGGGCGCTCTATTACCCGCAGGCAGGCATCGTGAACCCCGCCGAAATGGCCCCAATCGCGTCGATCTATCTTGCGGTTTGGGTCGCGATTGGGGGGCGTGGGCGGCTTTTTGGGGCTGTGATCGGGGCGATCTTTGTCAGCCTCTTGTCAACCTATTTCACGGGCGGACAGGCACCAGATATCACCCTTGGATTTGCAACCCTT
>WTJA01000008.1:0-3293 GCA_011524995.1 Alphaproteobacteria bacterium
CAGATGTGTATGAAGGCGCGCCAACACCGGTGACAGCCTTGTTTGCGATTGCCCCGAAAGTGGCAGCTATGGCGTTGATTTTGAACATCACCTATGGCGCGTTTGGCGGTATTACCTTCCAATGGGCGCAAGTGATTATGGCCTTGGCCGTGATTTCAATGATCGTGGGCGCTCTTGGTGCGATTATGCAATCCAATATCAAGCGTATGATGGCCTATTCATCAATCGCTCATATGGGCTATGCCTTGTGCGGTCTTGCTGCTGGAACAGCCGAGGGCGCGAGCGGTGTGATGATTTACATGACGACCTACATCATCATGGGGGCGGCGTCATTCTCAATCATCTTGTTGATGCGCCGTGATGGTGAGCCGGTTGAAAAACTAAGCGATCTACAAGGTTTGTCGTCAACACATCCACTTTTGGCTGCTGGCCTTATGATCATTATGTTCTCAATGGCTGGTATTCCGCCAATGGCAGGCTTCTTTGGTAAGTGGTATGTCTTCTTGGCAGCTGTGAATGCTGGCCTTATCCCATTGGCGATTATTGGTGTTCTTACATCTGTGATTGGCGCATTCTACTATTTGCGTATCATTCGCTTGATGTATTTCCAAGATGCTGAACAACCGCTTGATAAGGATTTGGCTTTCCAAAACCGTGCTGTATTAACAGCGTGCCTTGCCTTAATTGTGTTGTTTGTCTTTTTGATTGGCCCTGTCAGAGAACAGGCGGCGCTCGCGGTAGATGCCGTTTATGCAGTAGGGCTATAAACACAGCGTGACACAACCGAGCAGCCACATCACTTTGCCTCATGGCTGGCAAATCGCCTTATATGATGTGGCTGGCTCAACCTCTGATATCTTGCTCCAAGATAGTGCCCTCACAGAAGGGATGGCGGTATTAGCGCGCCAACAGACCAAAGGTCGCGGCCGGCAAGGTCGTCATTGGCAGTCTGAGCCAGATGACGGCATGTATCTGTCTGTGGCATTGCAGCCTATTCGTCCACGCCAAGAATGGCCCACTTTGTCCTTTGTCGCGGCCTTATCACTGCTGCAAGCATTAGAGGGGCTGTGCCCGTCCTTACCTCTTGGGTTGAAATGGCCCAATGATGTGCTGACCCGTCAAAAGAAATTATCTGGTTTGTTGTTAGAGGCGCGGGGTGACTTTGTCATCTTAGGGTGCGGGGTTAATTTAAAGAATGCACCGCATGTGCCAGAAATGATCTTCCCACCGACAGATATTAAGGCTGAAACAGGCGCCACTCTGGCCCCTGAGGCAGTGGCTGAAGCTTTTTTAGCTCGTCTGATGGCCCATTATCAAAACTGGCAGCAGGCTGGCTTTTCAGCCCATTATTCGCTATATAAACAGCATCTCTTATTCCAAGGAGCGCCGATCTCTGTGCGACAGACAAATGGCACGTTAGAGGGTGTCTTGGTTGATGTGGCACTCGATGGCACATTAAGTTTGCGCCTTGATGATGGCACGATACGGTCTATCACAACCGGTGATGTGAATGTAATGGGGCAGAGCCATGCTTCTCGCGATTGATTGCGGAAATACAAATATCGTTTTTACGCTCTTCCAAGGTGACGATGCCTGCGGTGAATGGCGCATCGAAACAAAGCCAGGGCGCACCTCTGATGAATATCTGGCATGGTTTAGCCATCTTTTATCGCTGACATCCTATCAGCTCATCCATATAGATGGTTGTATTATTGCTTCCGTTGTCCCGGCTGTCACTGACCAGTTGCAGCGCTTTGCAAAAACAGGGTTGGGACAAGAGGCACTTATCATTGGCGATGCTGGTGTGGAGCTTGGGATCAGCATTGATATTGATATGCCAGCGCAGGCAGGGGCCGACCGTCTTGTAAACGCCTTTGCTGCCACTAAAATAACAGATGGGCCAGCGATCATTCTGGATTTTGGCACGGCGACGACCTTTGACCTAGTACGGCAGGGGGGGATTTATGCTGGCGGTGTGATCGCGCCTGGCATCCGTCTATCGGCCAAGGCTTTGGCTGATGCCGCAGCTCGCTTACCGCATATTGAGATTGAGCCGTTTGGCGCGGATATGCCGATCATTGGACGGGATACGAATGCCGCGATGCGGTCTGGCATTTTCTGGGGCTATACAGCGATGATAGAAGGTATTATCCGCAGAATTGAGCAAGCCGAAGGGCAATCTCATGCCATCATTGCGACAGGTGGGCTTGCTTCTTACTTTGCGCCACATATGTCACAGATAACAGATGTCGTTCCGTCTCTTACCATGCAAGGGCTACGAGCGATTTACGATTTGAATATGAGCACGAAATGACAATTGCACCCTCAGATTTTACCTTTGTTCCTCTTGGAGGCTCTGGCGAAATTGGCATGAATGCCAATCTTTATCACTATCAAGATCAATGGTTGATGGTTGACCTCGGTATTAGCTTTGCTGATGAATCAATGCCTGGTGTTGATGTCGTCCTGCCTGATTTGAGCTTTATTGAGCAAAGAAAAGACAGATTATGCGGTTTGTTGCTGACCCACGCGCATGAAGATCATTATGGCGCTATTCCTTATTTGTGGGAACGTCTTGGCGTGCCTGTCTATGGCACAGCGTTTACATTAGCCTTGTTGCGGCGCAAATTGGCAGAGAGCCGCGTTGATTTTCATATTGAAATGCATGAGATAGATTTCAACATTGCTTATCAATTCGGGCCATTTTCGGTTGAGCTTATCGCGCTCAATCACTCTATTCCTGATCCAGCAGCACTGGTTGTGCGCACCGATCAAGGGACAGTCCTTCATACGGGTGACTGGAAGTTCGATGCCGAGCCTGGTATTGGGACTGATACAGACAGGAAGCGCCTTGCAGAAATTGGTGATGAAGGGGTGCTAGCTCTTATTGGTGATAGCACCAATGCGATGGTTGAAGGGCGCACACCATCTGAAGAGGTGGCAAAGACAGGCCTTGCTGCGGAAATAGCCAAAGCAGAAGGACGTGTTGCGATTACCTGTTTTGCAAGTAATGTGGCGCGCATTGATTCCATTGTCCGTGCTGCCCACGCTAATCAGCGGTCTGTCGCGGTTGTTGGTCGCGCCCTCCAACGGACCATTGATGCCGCGCGCGAGGTTGGTTATCTGCGCGATTTACCTGATTTCGTTAAAGAAACAGATGTAGGGCTTATCCCGCGTGAGAATATCGTGATTATCTGTACCGGCTCCCAAGGTGAGCCACGCGCTGCCATGGCGCGGATCGCGGCAGGGTCTCATGATACTATTGACCTCGATCCGGGTGATACGGTGATTTA
>WTJA01000008.1:3393-15310 GCA_011524995.1 Alphaproteobacteria bacterium
CGTGTCGGAACTGCACAAACAGGGGCAATGACACATGAAGGCGGCGAAATTGTCGATATTCAGTCAGAGATGTTGCGCGCCCGTCGCCGCATGCTATGGAATGGCGCCGTGAGCGTCTCAGTTGTATTAGGGGCATCTGGCCAATTATTGCTTGCGCCGTCATTGCAGCAATCTGGTTTGATTGATGATGATAGAGAGGCTGATTTCTTGGCAGAAGCCAGCCTTCGTATCGAAGATAAATTAGAGGCGCTTGGTCGGACGGCGCGCCAAGATGAGGCAGCGCGCCAAGCGATTACAACAGCTGTACGGTCTGTTGCGAAGCTGATGACCAAACGACGCCCGAATATTGAAGTTCATATCTTAAGAGCCGATGCGCAGGAGCTGTTAGCATGATGCTGGGGACCATCAATCATATCGCTATTGTTGTGCCAGATATTGCCCTTGCGGCGCAGGAGTGGGGTGCACGAACAGGGGCGCCGGTCTCTGAGCCGCAAACCTTGCCAGAACATGGCGTGACAGTGGTTTTTGTGGATGTACCTGGTAACCGTATTGAATTGCTTGAAGCTTATGGTGAGGGGTCTCCCATCGCAAAATTCTTAGAGCGCAATCCTGATGGCGGCATGCATCATATTTGTTTTGATGTTGAAGATTTAGAAGCTATGCGGGATAAAATGATAGCGGAAGGCGCGCGTGTGCTGGGTGACGGCACACCCAAAATTGGGGCCCATGGCAAGCCTGTCTTGTTTTTCCATCCCAAGGATTTTAGCGGCACCTTAATTGAATTAGAACAAATCTAAAAAGAGGATCAGACAATGGATTTTGTGTCTGGGTTAGTGGTTTATATTTTATTATGGTGGTGGGTGCTGTTTATGGTGCTCCCCTTTGGGGCAAAAGCGCCTGACGAAGTGGAAACAGGTCATGCCACATCTGCGCCTGAACGCCCGAATCTATGGCGGAAGATTATTATTACATCTGTGATAGCGGCTATTTTATGGGTGATTGCTGATGCGATTATCAGCTCAGGTATTTTTACATTCCGTGAAGCATAAAAAAACAAGGCCATCAGGCCTTGTTTTCATCGCTTATTGCTTGTGATAAAACAAACAAAAGCTCCTCCCATCCCTCGGTCATGACACCGTGGAGATGAAACTCTAGGAAGGTTGCGACAAGTTGTCATCAAAAAAATGCTATATTTAGAAATTTTTTCTATTAGCATATTGGTATAAGTGGCTTATCAAAGCCTCAAAAGGATAAGACATGTCATTCTCTAAACTTTATCTTGCCTCTGATCATGGCGGGCTGACCTTTAAAGCGGCCATTCGTGCTCATTTAGAAGCGCAGAATATCGTGGTTGAAGATTTAGGGCCGCATGATACAGCATCTGTCGATTATCCAGATTATGCAGAGAATTTGGCGTTAGCGCTGCGCGACCAAGAGGGCGCCGGTGGCATTTTGATCTGTGGGTCAGGGATTGGGATCTCTATTGCCGCTAATCGTCATCCCTGGGTCCGATGTGCACTCGCTCATGATGAGACCACAGCTCGTCTGTGCCGTGAACATAATGATGCCAATGTGCTTGCGCTTGGCGAACGTGTTATCGGCCTTGCGACAGCGCTCGCTTGTGTGGATCGCTTCCTTGACACAACCTTCGAAGGCGGGCGTCATCAAAAGCGCGTCGAAAAATTAACAGCATTACCAAAATAGCATCTTCATTCTATTATTAGATTAACACCATAGCCGGAGAGTTCTATGCTTCAGAATCCAGCCTTTTTTCAAAATTCGCTCGCCATGTCTGATCCAGAGGTGGCAGAAGCCATTCAGAATGAGTTAGTCCGTCAGCAAGATCAAATTGAGATGATTGCCTCTGAGAATATCGTGTCAAACGCTGTTCTCGAAGCGCAAGGCTCTGTCCTGACGAATAAATATGCTGAAGGCTATTCAGGTCGCCGTTATTATGGCGGTTGTGAATATGTTGATGTTGTTGAAACATTGGCCATCGAGCGCGCGAAGAAGCTCTTTAACTGCTCATTCGTGAATGTGCAGCCGCATTCAGGCGCGCAAGCAAATCAGGCGGTATTCTTATCACTCTTAAAGCCAGGTGATACCGTTCTTGGTATGTCACTAGCAGCAGGTGGTCACCTGACACATGGGGCGGCACCAAACCTCTCAGGGAAATGGTTCAACGCTGTTCAATATGGTGTTAGCCGTCAAACCGGTCATATTGATTATGATGAAGTGGCAGCGTTGGCGCGTGAACATCAGCCAAAGCTTATTGTCGCAGGTGCCTCAGCCTATCCACGAACATTAGATTTCGCAAAATTCCGTGAAATCGCTGATGAAGTGGGTGCGCTATTAATGGTTGATATGGCGCATATCTCTGGTCTTGTTGCAGCTGGCCTTCACCCAAGCCCATTGGCTTATGCTGATGTTGTGACATCAACGACTCACAAGACTTTGCGTGCTGGTCGTGGTGGTATCATCCTGTCAAATAATGATGATTTGGGTAAAAAGATTAATTCCGCTGTTTTCCCAGGCTTGCAGGGTGGTCCATTGATGCATGCGATTGCCGCAAAGGCTGTTGCCTTTGGCGAAGCGCTTAAGCCAGAATTTAAAGATTATATCAGCGCTGTTGTCGAAAATGCACGTGTTTTGGCAGAGGTATTGTCAGAGCGTGGTGTCGATATCGTTGGTGGTGGCACAGACATCCACATGGTATTGGTTGATTTGCGCCCGAAGGGTCTTACAGGTGATATCACTGAATTGTCACTAGAGAATGCTGGTGTGACATGTAACAAAAATGGTGTGCCATTTGACCCTGAAAAACCAACCGTGACATCTGGCGTACGTTTGGGGACACCAGCCGGCACAACCAGAGGCTTTGGCGTAGAGGAGTTCCGTTTGATTGGTCATTTGATCGGTGACGTCCTCGATGGGCTTGCGAGCAACCGCGAAGATAATTCAAAGGTGGAACAAGAGGTCAGAGCACAGGTTCGTGAGCTTTGTGCAAAATTCCCAATTTACCAATAAGGTAAAAAGACGCATATTAGAACGAACTCACCGTTCAGCGTTTAGGGAAGGGGTCTGATATGTTGTGTCCATTTTGTAAATCTGAAGACACACAGGTTAAAGATTCAAGACCATCAGAAGATGGCGCTGCCATTCGGCGGCGCCGTCAATGTGGCAGCTGTTCTGCCCGTTTTACGACATTTGAGCGTGTCCATCTGCGTGATATCTCCGTGATTAAGTCAGATGGACGCCGCACACCTTTTGACAGAGATAAATTAGAGCGCTCATTCGCTATTGCGTTGCGGAAACGTGATTTGCATGAAGATGAAATTCAGCGTGCCATCACGGAAATCGTTCGCAAATTGGAATCAACGGGCGAAGCTGATGTGGGGTCGGATTATATTGGCTCCTTAGTCATGAAAGCTTTGTTAAAGCTCGATAAGGTCGCTTATATCCGCTATGCGTCCGTCTATCGTAATTTCGACGAGCCAAGCGATTTTGAAGAATTCGTCAATGAGTTGCGGAAATAATGACTAGCAAGGCGCCTGATGCGCGATGGATGCGTGTCGCGCTAGCGCAAGCAGATAAAGCCATAGGACAAACAGCAGAAAACCCACCTGTGGGATGCGTCATCCTCAGTGCCAGCGGTCATCTCGTTGGTGTGGGGCATACTGCCGCCGGTGGGCGTCCGCATGCCGAGACACAAGCCCTCCAGATGGCAGGTGATGCGGCAAAAGGGGGCGTGGCTTATGTTAGTTTGGAGCCTTGCGCTCATCACGGAAAAACCCCGCCTTGTGCGCAGGCGCTGATCAGATCAGGTGTAAAAGTCGTTCATATCGCTATCTCTGACCCTGATACCCGCGTCGCTGGTCGGGGTAAGACGCAGCTTGAGGACGCTGGTATTTACGTCACCACTGGTTGCTGCGCCACAGAAGCGGCGCATCAGATGGCAGGATTTCTGCGCCGTGTCACAGCTGACATGCCCTTTGTGACGTTGAAAATGGCAACCTCAAAAGATGGCTTTATTGCCGCAGATGCAGAGGCGCAAACTTGGCTCACGGGTGAGGTGTCACGCCGTTACGTGCATGATTTACGAAGCCGCCATGATGTGATCCTGACAGGGATGGGAACCATTCGGGCCGATAATCCGCGCCTTGATATTCGTTTGCCAGGCTGGCAGGGCCCACAACCCGCATTAGCCCTATTATCCACAAAGGGGATATTGCCAGATAATCTTGCCTGCCTTGCGGCCGAACGTCCTGTCTTTGTCTTTCATGATAAGGCAATGACGCCTGACAGGCTGCCGCAGCATGTGACAGCTGTGCCAACGCCGTTGCGCAATGGGCAACTATCAATGAGGGCGGTATTGTCTGATTTGGCGATACGCGGCTATGGCCGGGTGATGGTTGAGGCAGGCGCGCAGATAGCCGATAGCGCATTATCAGCACGCGTGGTTGATGAGCTTCATTGGCTGTGTGCGCCGCACCACTTAACGCACGGTGTTTTGGCATGGCAATCACAGGATTCAGTGGATTTTTCAGCGCCTGCTGACTATATCATGCAAGAGCGTTATGACCTCGCCCCTGATAGCTTGTCTATTTGGCGTCCTAACGCACCCGCAACAAAGGCATAGAGACAATGTTTACAGGTATCATCACAGCCATCGGCACCGTGACCGACCTCCAGAAACAAGGTGATTGGCAATTGCGGATCCAAACGCCATGGGCGTGTGGTGACATTGCATTAGGGGCCTCTATCGCCTGTTCTGGTATTTGTTTGACTGTGACTGAAACCGGCGATGATTGGTTTGCCGTGGCGGCCTCACAAGAGACAATCGATGTTACCACACTCCATCAATGGGAGGTTGGCACCTCGCTGAATCTAGAGCGTGCTCTGGCCATGGGGGATGAACTAGGCGGGCATATCGTCTCTGGTCATGTTGATGGCATGGCCACTTTACAATCTGTGCAAAGCGAGAATGATAGCCACCGCTTGCAATTCAAGGCGCCTTCACATTTGTCTCCATTTATTGCTGCGAAAGGGTCTGTGACCTTGGATGGGATCTCTTTGACTGTGAATGACGTGTCAGGAGATGTGTTTGGGGTGAACATTATCGAACATACTTGGACGCATACGACATTATCAGCGCGGCAAGTTGGTGATAGGGTTAATTTAGAAATTGATATGTTAGCGCGTTATATGGCGCGGTTGCTTGAGACGCAAAAGGGAACAGAGTGATGGATGCGCAAAGCCAGCTTTCACCAATTGAAGATGTGATTGCCGATGCCAAAATGGGTAAGGTTTTCATTCTAGTGGATGATGAAGACCGGGAAAATGAGGGTGACCTCTGTGTCATTGCTGAATATTGTACGCCTGAAGCGATTAATTTTATGGCAAAATATGGCCGCGGCCTTATCTGTCTTGCGCTAACGCCTGAGCGCACAGAAAAGCTAGGTCTGTCATTGATGGAACGCCGGAATGAATCGCGTCACCAGACGGCTTTTACCGTCTCTATCGAGGCAAGAGAAGGCGTCAGCACTGGCATTTCTGCGCATGATAGATCGCATACAATCCGTACAGCGATTAACCCACAAGCAGATGCGAGAGATATCACAACCCCTGGCCATATTTTCCCTCTGATTTCCAGAGAAGGGGGCACGCTCGTACGAGCCGGCCATACCGAAGCCGTTGTTGATATTGCACGGGCCGCTGATTGCGATCCATCTGGTGTGATTTGTGAAATCATGAAAGATGATGGCTCCATGGCGCGTTTGCCTGATTTGCTGGAATTTGCCAAAGAACATGATTTGAAAATCGGCACAATCGCTGATTTGATTGCGTGGCGCCGCCGCAATGAGAATATCGTTCGCCGGATGAATGAAACGGTTTTGCAATCAGATATTGGCGGCCAATGGCGCATGATTGCCTATCAAAACCTCATTACTGGGACAGAGCATTTAGTGCTCGCCAAGGGCGATGTCGGGCCTGACGTTCCTGTGCTCGTGCGGATGCATAGCTTTGATTTATTAAAAGATATGCTTGGCGAAACAAGCGGCCCGCGCGCAGATTTGCAAAATGCGATGAAAGCGATTGCCGAGAATGGGTGCGGTGTCGTGGTAATTTTACGCGAGATGGCAACGAATAATCTGTCTGATATGATTGCGCGCCGCCTCAATCCACAAGAGCAGGTGAATGATCTGCGTGACTATGGCATTGGGGCGCAAATCCTAAAAGATCTTGATGTGAGGCAGATGATTCTGCTATCGAACTCTCAACCAAACATCGTCAGCCTAGATGGGCACGGCCTTGAAATTAAAGGCTGGCAGTCGCTTGAGAGCTAGATTGTAAAAGGGGACACATATGTCAGGCCATTTTCTCATCGTAGAGGCGCGTTTTTATACTGATTTAGGTGATGCGCTCGCAGAAGGCGCTATCGCAGCCATCGAAGCCGCTGGCGGTACCTATGAGCGGGTAGCTGTGCCAGGTGCATTAGAAATCCCTGGTGCGATTGCGCTTGCGGCATCCTCTGGACAGAACTTTGCTGGCTATGTGGCGCTTGGGTGTGTTATCCGCGGAGAAACCTCTCATTATGATACAGTTTGTAATGAGTCAGCGCGTGGTATCATGGAGCTCACGATCAAAGATCAGTTGGCGATTGGCAATGGTATCATTACTGTTGAAAATGGCGACCAGGCATGGGCACGTGCGCGCAAAGATGACAAGGATAAGGGCGGTGATGCAGCAAGGGCCGCCTTGGCTATGGCAGAGCTTGCCACTAAATTTGCCAAATAAGGGGCGCTATGACAAATCACAATGATATGAAGCCTGTGCCCGTGCGTAAACGCACAGCGGCACGTCTGGGGGCCATTCAGCTCGATTATGAAAAGGCAATGAGTGATAAGCCTGTCACTGACCTTATGGCAGAGTTTTTGGCGCATTATGCCCCTGAAATTGCCAAGGAAATGCGTGTTAAGAAAATTGATGAAAGTCACTTCACGGAGCTTGTGAGCCTTATGCAAGATAGGCAAGCTGAAGTGGATGAGCATATCGCGTCTCGCTTAGGCGAGGGGTGGAGCTTAGAGCGCTTGGCAAAGCATGAGCTTGCTGCCTTACGCGCTGCAGTGGTAGAGCTGCAATTTATGCCGCACATTCCCGCGCGTTCTGTGATTTCAGAATATGCTGGCCTAACAGATGCCTATCAAGGAGATGTCCGTTTCACCAATGCAGTGATGGATAGGCTGGCACGCCGATTGCGCCCGCTTGAGATGGGCGAGGCGCCTGCTTAAACCTGTCTGAGAGTGGTGTTTACTCGTTTTCGTTCCGGCGACGAATATTCGCAAAAATCTGTTCAATCACACCGAATGTATTGCCAGGTGTTGGTGTCTTGGCATCTAGCGTTGCAATCGGCAAGCCTGTGCTTTCATCTTTAATTTCAATGATTTGCAGGATGTCTTTATCATCAAAAGTAAATATGAACAATTCACGTGTTGTTGTTGTTTTTGCACCGCCAGCTGGTTGACGCATATTTTGCGCAACATAATAGATCTTGCCAGATTGGAAGGCCCCTTCAAAAGAGGGTTTGCCGAGCGTGAGCAAGATATCTTGTCTTGTTGATTCACCAAGTTCAATCTGTTCAAGCTCAAAGGCATCAATAGCATGACCATGCGATGAGACACGCTCGCCGCACGCACCAAGCGTCAAAAGTCCGCATAATAATAAGGTAACAGGTCTGACCATGTGATTTCCTATAGGGTGCGTCATTTTTTTACAGCACAGACTGGCTGTTGCGGTTATACTTGCCGCCAAATAGGACAAAGGTCAATGACTTTCCCGCGCTATTTGTGGGAACAAGCGAATGAGGTTGATGAGATGGCTGAGGCGTCGGTCTTCAAGAAGATTATTTCCCTGTTCACACCAGGGCGGTTTCAAGGCACTGAACCCTCACAGGCAGAGCGCCTATATTATGATATCTTGGCCGCTTCACGTCAGCCGGTACTGTTTGCCGAATTTGATGTGGAAGATAGTATTGATGGCCGTTTTGATGCCCTGTGCTTGCATGTCTCGTTGGTTATGCGCCATCTGGCAACTGGTGATGAGAACGCGAAAGCGCTTAGCCAGGGGCTATTTGATGCCTTGTTTAGTGATATGGACCTGACATTACGTGAGATGGGGGTCGGTGATATGGGCGTTGGTAAAAGAGTGAAGTTGATGTCTGAGGCCTATATGGGGCGTCTGACCTCCTATGATGATGCTTTGACCTCTGGTGATATGGCGCAATTGGGCGTTGCTTTACGACGCAATCTCTACCGGCAGGATGACGCTCATCCGCATGAAGTTGCCCTTGCTAAGAGAGTGGAGGGGCTTGCGATGCGTATTTCTGCAATGCCGCATACAGATTTTCTACAACAAAAGTGGACGAGCGCGCAGTTTACGTTATAATCTGCGGATGGGGAAATGGGGGATTGAATGACGAGCGCGCTTAATAAGCTGTCATCCATTGATGATGTAGAGGCAGGGGATGTGACATCGGCACGTCCCTTTCGATTGCAGGCTAGCTGTGATGACGCCTTTTGTGAGGCCGCAGCCTCACGTTTTGGGTTTGTGTCGGTCTCCTCTCTGTCATTTGCTGTGACGATTAAGCTTATTTCAAAAGAATGCTGGGAAGTCAGCGGCACCATTAATGCCGATATTGCCCAACAATGCGGTGTAACAGAGGCGATACTACCAGAGGTTATTGCCTGTGATATCTCTGAGCGCTTTGTGCCCCAGCTTGAAGATCATGAAGAAATCGACATCACTGATTTAGGGGTGGAGATGCTGCAGCAAGGTAAAATCCCGCTCTCAGAAGTGATTTTGCAATCTTTAGCGCTGGCGGCTAACCCCTTTCCGCGGGCTGAAAATGCCCCTGAATCATTTGAATTTGGCCCAAAAATTGAAAAAGAGTCACCTTTTTCCAAGCTAAGCCAATTGAAAAAACACTAGGGCACCTTTAGAGTGAGCGCTGATTTTATATTAGGAGTTTGTTAAGTGACAAAATTGCGACTGGCTCTCGATGCAATGGGAGGCGATGATGCGCCGAAAATTGTTATCAAAGGGGCTGATATAGCAAAAGCAAAGAACCCTGATATAGATGTGGTTTTTGTCGGAGATGAGGCTGCGATCGCGCCCCTGCTAAAACGCACGACGACATTGCGTCAGGCTGAGATTATTCATTGTTTGGACAAGGTCGAGTCTGACGAAAATGTCTCGCAAGCCGTGCGCAAGGGCAAAGGCACCTCAATGTGGAAAGCGATTGAACAGGTACAAAATGGCAATTGTGACGCTGTGGTATCTGCCGGCAATACAGGGGCATTGATGGCCATTGCCAAATTGCAGTTACGCCCGATGGAAGGGGTGAAACGCCCTGCTATCGCGACTTTCCTGCCTACAGAGACGAGTGATGTCTGCATGTTGGATCTGGGGGCCAATATCGAATGTGATGCTGATAATCTTGTGCAATTTGCCATTATGGGGGCCGCATTTAGTCGGTCTGTTCAGAAAATTGAACGCCCCTCAATTGGCTTGCTGAATGTGGGCGCTGAAGATCAAAAAGGTCATGAATATCTGCGTGAGGCCGCAGAGACATTAGCAGATGAGCGTTTTGGCTTGAATTATGCTGGCTTTGTCGAAGGGACTGATATCACCACGGGTAGCACAGATGTGGTTGTAACAGACGGTTTCACAGGGAATGTTGCCTTGAAAACAGCAGAAGGCACCGCCTTGCTGGTGGGGCGTTATTTGCGTGCCGCCTTTACAGAATCTCTATTTTCGAAAATAGCGTATCTGTTTGCGTCAGCAGCTTTGCGCCGTGTCAAACATCGCCTTGACCCGCGGGTTCATAATGGGGCGGTCTTCTTAGGATTAAACGGCCTTGCCGTGAAATCACATGGCGGCACGGATGAGCTTGGCTTTTCGAATGCCATTAAGGTCGCCGTTGATTTGGTGGAATATGGCTTTATTCCAGATGTGCAGAAAGCGATTGCGCATTACACGACTATCAAAGAGCAGGATGAGAGTGGGACATAATGCCTAATATCTTAATGACATCTGTTGGTAGCTATTTACCTGAGCGCATCATCACAAATACAGAATTATCAGAGTGGGTAGACACCTCTGATGAATGGATCCGCCAGCGGACAGGCATCGAACAGCGCCATATGGTGGCAGAGGGGGAAAAAACCTCTGATTTGGCAGTAAATGCAGCGAAAATGGCGCTCTCGCATGTGTCAATGGATGTGGATGATATTGATATTATTGTTGTGGCAACCACGACACCCGATGATACTTTCCCCTCAACAGCGACAACCGTACAGCGTAAATTAGGCGCTAAACAGGCCTTTGCCTTTGATGTTCAGGCGGTTTGTGCCGGTTTCGTCTATGCCTTAACCGTTGCGGAATCCATGTTATTGGCTGGGAAAGGCCAAAAGGCGCTTGTGATTGGCGCAGAAAGCTTCACCAAATTGCTTGATTGGACAGATAGAGGCACCTGTGTCTTGTTCGGTGACGGGGCAGGGGCTGTCATCCTTGAGGCTGCAGAGGGCGCTGATGATTATGGCATCCTGTCTAGTGCCCTGCATTCAGATGGCAATTTCCGTGATATCCTTTATGTCGATGGCGGGCCGTCTGCGACGGGTGACGTGGGTCATGTCCGTATGGAAGGGCAAGAGGTCTTTCGTCATGCGGTAGAAAAGCTATCATCTGTAATGGATGAAGTGTTGCAGATGGCTGGCAAGGCGCCGTCAGAGATTGATTGGCTCGTGCCGCATCAGGCGAATTTGCGTATTATCAACGGCATGCAGCGCAAATTGAAGCTGCCGGAAGACCGTGTTATTCGCACCGTTCAGAAACATGCCAATACATCGGCCGCCTCAATACCTTTGGCGCTCTCTGAGGCTGTGCATGATGGTCGCATTACCTCCGGTGATTTGTTGGCGCTAGAGGCCATTGGGGGCGGTTTGGCGTGGGGCGGATCACTTGTGCGCTATGGCCGGCCTTCATAGGTGCTAAAAAGTTAAAGTCTAAATATTTGACCGTTCGCTATCTGCTTGTTATGGTTACCTTATGAGCAAGACGATAACTAGACAAGATATCGCGAACGCGGTGCATAATCAGCTTGGTTTATCACGCAATGAATCATCAGAGCTTGTTGAGGCTGTGATCGAAGAAATGTGTTTGAGTTTTGAAGCTGGTGAGCAAGTGAAGATCTCATCTTTTGGTACATTTTTGGTGTCAGCTAAGGCTGAGCGTATCGGGCGCAATCCAAAGAGTGGCCAAGAAGCGGTGATTACCCCGCGGCGGGTTCTGTCATTCCGCCCGTCTAATCAGATGCGTGACCGCGTCAATAGCGATCAATAGAGGGCGCTCTGATGTCTGGTAAGGCAGAATGGGCCTATCGCACGATTTCTGAGGTGTCCGAGGAATTGGACGTCCCTGCCCATGTATTGCGCTTTTGGGAAACTAAATTCACCCAATTAAAACCAATGAAACGCTCTGGTGGGCGGCGCTATTATAATGCTAATGACCTTGAGCTTTTAACGCGGATCCGTGATTTGCTCTATCGTGATGGGTTCACGATTAAAGGCGCGCAGAAGGCGTTGAAGGAAAAGAAGCAGGCCGCAGCTGAGGAGGCGCCAGCCACCAGCCAGCCGCCAGCTACCTCGCAACAAGAGCAGCTTGCGCTGGTGCTTGAAAAATTAGCAGCCTTGGATAAAAAACTAGCCACTCTTGGCTAACTTCCATTGCAAGATAGCTTGCCATCCCAGGCTGATAGAAGCTATAACAGCCTTAGTCGGAGCGTAGCGCAGCCTGGTAGCGCACTATACTGGGGGTGTAGGGGTCGTGGGTTCAAATCCCGCCGCTCCGACCAATTTTT
>WTJA01000085.1 GCA_011524995.1 Alphaproteobacteria bacterium
GGTGCTTGGCACCCGGCGATTACACTTTCATCGGTCTCGATTCTTTCGGAGACGGCTGGAACGGTGCTAGCGCTGAATTCTACAACTCTGGCGTCCTCATCGGCTCTTTGGCCGTGGAAGGTGGTCAGGGCAGCATCGTGCTCACCGTGAGCTCAGATGTTCCTGGTTGCACCGATCCTGCAGCCGACAACTACAACCCAGCTGCCACCGTCGACGACGGTTCTTGCTGCTTGGACAACACCATGACCATTGAGTTGTTTGACTCATTCGGTGACGGTTGGACATTCGGCGGTCAGTGGGGTGGTATCATCCTCGACGGCGACTCTACTGAATTCGCTGGAGGTGACCAGTTGACCTTGACCCTCTGCTTGGCAGAAGGTTGCTACACCGGTCAGATTGTCGCGCCCACTTACGAGAGCGAAGCCTCTTGGGAAGTGTACGACGCTGCGGGTAGCTTGATCAACTCTGGTGGTGCTGGCACCATCTTCTTCTACGCTGGTTCTGACGCGTGTGTGGTGGCCGGTTGCACCGACACCAACGCCTGCAACTACAACGAAGGTGCCAACTTGAACGATGGTTCTTGCGAGTACTTGACTTGCGCAGGTTGCATCGATCCTACAGCTTGCAACTACGACGACGCTGCCACTTTGGACAACGGCACATGCGACTACTCTTGCATCGGCTGCTTGGACTCTACGGCGTTGAACTACTGTGCTGATTGCACGGTGGACGATCCCGAGTCTTGCGTGTACTGCTCAGGCATCTACTACAACTTCACCATCACCGACAGCTTCGGTGACGGCATTTGCTGCTCTTACGGTGAAGGTTCTTACTCTGTGGCCGTGGACGGTGTGATCGTCGCTTCTGGCGGTGACTTCGCTACCATCGAGAGCACGTCTTTCTGCGTGGAAGACACTGCTGCTTGTGTGACGGTCTCTCTCATTCCCGACAACTACCCAGGTGAAACCGACTGGACATTGAGCGACGCCATCACTGGTGAAGTGATCTTGTCTGGCGACGGTACGGAAGGCACCTTCGGCACTGCTGGCTGCACGAGCGGCTGCAGCGACCCAGGCGCTTGCAACTTCGACGGTTCTGACTTGAACGACGGATCTTGCGACTACTCTTGCATCGGTTGTACTGACAGCGCTGCTGCCAACTACGACCCCAACGCCACCATCGACAGCGGCAACTGTGTGTACTGCGATCCTGGAACCTTCATCCTCCAGGTGGACATGTTCGACAGCTTCGGCGACGGTTGGTCTGGTGCGGAGTACTACCTCTTCGACATCAACTCTGGTGCCCTCGTGGACAGCGGTTCACTCGGTACGGCCTTCTCTGGTGACGGCCTCACTGTGGGGACAGACTTGATCTGCTTGGCTCCTGGCTGCTACAGCTTCCAAACGACCACCGACACGTGGCCCGGCGAAGTGAGCATCTCATTGAGCGACCAGTTTGGCACGCAGTACGGCACAGTCGGCACTGAAGCCAACTACGGCATCGACTTCACGCTCACCGGTCAGTGTGCCTTCGAAGGTTGCACCGATCCTGCGGCCAACAACTTCAACCCATCTGCCAGCATCGACGACGGTTCTTGTCAGTTGCCTCCTGCAAACGACGACGTGGCCAACGCTGAAGCGATGTTCTGCGGCGCAAGCTTGTCAGGAACGTTGTTGAACGCCAACGACAACGAAGGTTTGGCTGGAACTGAATTCGGTCAGGAAACGACTGGTTTGGACGCAGCTGGTGTGTGGTACGTGATCAACTCTGACGCGGATCAGCAAATCACCATGAGCACGTGTGACACGCCTGCAAACGACGTGGACACCGACTACGCCACCAACACTGACATCGCAGTCTTCACGCAAGACATCGATGGCACGTTGAACATCTTCGCTCAGAACGAGGACGGTTGCGGAACTGGTTTCCACTCAGCCATCACTTGGTCTGCTTCTACAGGTGTCGACTACTACGTCCGTGTGGAAGGTTCAGGCGGCAGCGACTTTGTGATCTCTGCTTCTTGCAACACGGCTCAGACGACGTCTCCAGCCAACGACAACTGTGACGGTGCCATTGCACAGGTGACAGGTGAAACGTTCGTGGGCAACCTCTGCGGTGCCAACGCTGAAGAGATCTACCTCCCATGGGAAGGTACGGGTACGGCGTACGCTGTGTACTTCACGTTCAACAGCGCGAACTACAACACGTTCTACTTCAACACGACGAACCTCACCAACGAGTCTGTTGGTTTCGCAATGTTGAGCGGAAGCACGTGTGACGACCTCGGTCCATTCGTGGGTTGTGTGGTGACCGGCACTTGTGCTGGTTCTGTGGAAGGCTTCTTGCCCAACCTCGACCCCAACACCGACTACTACTTCGTGGTGTGGACGGACGACCAGAGCACTTGCGGTGAATTCGAGTTCACGACCACGGGTATCATCCTCGGTTGCACGGACTCTACGGCCAACAACTACAACCCTGAAGCCAACCAAGACGACGGTTCTTGTGACTTCTTGGGCGTGACTGCGGCCAACGACGCTTGTGAAGACGCGATTGCCCTCGAGTGCAACGCTGTGACTTCTGGTTCTACAGGTGGTTCTACCAACATTGGTGCCCCATTGAACGTGGACGGTTGTGAAGCTGCTCCTGGCGCTGGTGTGTGGTACACCTTCACTGGTACGGGTGAACTCCACTCTTTGAGCACTTGTGGCTCTGCCATTGACTCTAAGGTGAACATCTACACTGCTGACACCCTCTGCGGTGGCGGTGGCATCGATGCTCCTCCTGCTGACGCATGCGACACGTTGGTGACCACCAACTACAGCGTGGGTGGCGGTTCTTGGGATTCTGAAATCTCTTGGTTCCTCATCGGCGCAGCTGGTGACACAGTGGCCAGCGGCGGTGCTCCTTCTTCTGGCAGCCTCTGCTTGGCTGAAGGTGACTACACCCTCTCTATGATTGACGCTTACGGCGATGGTTGGAACGGTGCTGGTGCAACGTTCACGAACGGTCTCGGAGACGTGATGGGCTTCGCTGGTTTGGACACAGGTGCTTCTGGCACTGCGACCATCAGCATCGCTGCATACAGCACTGAGCCTACGTACATCGCTGGCGACTTCGCTTGCTTCGCGTCTGCAGCCACTTCTGACGGAACTGGCGTGTGCACGTTGTTCGACTCTGACGATGTGAACTTCGAGTTCATCTCTACTCCAGGTCAGTTGTACTACGTGTACGTGGGTGCTCAGGACACCGACGGCAACCCTGCTACGGACGACAACGGTGCATTCGACATCGAATTCACTTGCGAGACTGTGGTGGAAGGCTGCTTGGATCCAATCGCTTGCAACTACAACGCTGACGCGAACGTGGACGACGGTTCTTGTGACATCTGGAGCTGTGTTTGCCCAGACACCACCGGCACGCCTGTCCAGTTCTACATGAACGACAGCTTCGGTGACGGTTGGAACGGTTCTGTGTACACGGTGACCAGCTTGGCTGGTGACACTGTCGCTACCGGTTCACTCGACGACGCTGGTTTCGCGGTCGACAACGACAACTTCACTGGTCCTGAGTACGGTTACGACCTCTTCTGCTTGCAGCCTGGTTGCTACAGCGTGGAAGTGACTGACGGTGACTGGCCTTCAGAGGTGTCTTGGCAGGTGATCACAGAGGACGGCTCAGTGCTGACTTCTGGCGGTCCTACTGCTGGCATCACGATTTCTGTGGGTGGCGCGGTTTGCGGTTGCACGGACGCAGGTGCTTGCAACTACGACCCAGCTGCCACAGACGAAGATGGCTCTTGTGAATACGAGACTTGCGCAGGTTGCACCGACGCTACGGCGTGCAACTACGACGCAGCTGCATTGATCGACAACGGTTCTTGCTGCTACGACAACTGTGTGACGATCAACATGAACGACAGCTTCGGTGACGGCTGGAACGGTGCTGTGTACATCCTCACTAGCGTGGATGGCACGGAGATCGGAACCGGTACCATCGACGCAGGTTCTTCTGCGAGCGACACGTACTGCTTGGCTGACGGTTGCTACAGCATCTCTGTGACGGAAGGTTCTTGGCCTTCTGAAATCAGCTGGAACGTGGTGGGTGCCTTCGCTGGCCTCGTCAACGGTGGTGCTGGTGAGTCTGTGACCTTCAACGTTGGTTCTGGTGACCAGTGTGTGGTGGGTTGCGACATCGCTTGCG
>WTJA01000103.1 GCA_011524995.1 Alphaproteobacteria bacterium
ATAGGAGTGTAGCTCAATTGGTAGAGCACCGGTCTCCAAAACCGGGGGCTGGGGGTTCGAGCCCCTCCACTCCTGCCAATGAAAGCATCTGCGTTTTGCGCGGATGCTTTTTTTGTGTCTGATATCTTATTCACATCATAATGTCGGACACAGCAAGAAGCATGTCGGCTATTTTTTCACATTGCCACTCCCACATTTTATGAACAAGATAGGGAGATTGCGTGTTGATAAGAGGCGGATGAGATATGTTAGATAGCGATAGACCTGAGGGATTTGAATGGCTGGCTAGCGAGCCTGACTTTAATCCTGCTATCCATTTGGCCCTTGAGATGCCAGATGTGATCGAATCGCTCACTGATTTTGGTTATAATGCAGAGCAAATTGCCTCTTGCCCGTCTGATTTTGCTGTGACATCTGTATTTCGCGTGCTCTCAGACGAGGGGGCGGCGTGCCTGCTTGATGTTTGTCATCAGCTAGAGGCCTTTACCACCAGTAATGCGCGCATTGAGCGCAATGTCAGAGGTGGCGCCTACCGGTCTCGGTTTTTACGCGATTTATGCCTCTCGCAAGATGTCACCGCCTTCATGTCTGATATCTCAGGGGTGGCGCTTGCGCCCCATTCAATTCCGCATCAATTAGGGCATCTCAATTATAATCCGAAACAGGTTGGCAAGAATGTCGATAAATGGCATGTCGACACGCTCATTTATGATTATGTTATGTTTGTCACTGACCCGAAGTCTGTCCAAGGCGGTGCCTTTCAATATTATCGCGGCACCAAAGAAGAGGTGGCAGCGCTCAAAGAGGCAGGGCACCCATTGCCAGCAGACAAGATTGTATCGCCTGATATGCCCGGGCCGGGTTATGCGGTGATGCAGCAAGGCAATATGGTCGTGCATCAGGCCAAAGGCCTCGATGCCCCTGGTGAGCGAATCACAATGGTAAATGGCTATGTGACACAAGATGCGCGCTTGCGCGACTATTCGCGCTATGACCAGCTCTGTCTCGTGGATCCAGCGCATATTGTCACAGCAGAATATGCGCGCCACGAAGCGCACAGGGCTGATCAGCTTATTCATCAAACAGGCTTTCAGGCGGATAAAACCGCATATATTGCGGCCCTTCGCGAAGCCGCAGCGCGCCTCGAAGCCGCAGCAAATATCATTGACCAGTCAGATAAGGCGGTGATTGAACATTTTGGTGACGAGTAAACGCATAGCAAATACGCAAAAAGCGCCCAGTGCTGTTTTAAGAAAAATCATAAGGTTAGAGCGACTTTGCGCTTGCATCGGATGAAATATCTGTGCTAACTCATGCGCTAATCATAGCGGAATTGCACTGTCATGAACCCAAGATGGGTGCCTCATGTCAGGGCTTTTGTGCTTTGATAACTGTCTGAAATCCTTGTGTTTTCAGGTGGTTTTGCTGGGGTTTCCTGGCGCAATCTAATGATAGGATCGGTTGAGAGAATCATGGCCAAAACATCGCCCGCACAATTTGTGAGACAAGTCAGACAGGAAATTTCTCGAATTTCTTGGGCAGGTCGTCGCGAAACGGGTTTGGCAACCCTAACTGTTTTTATCATGGCCACAATCGCAGCGATTTTCTTCCTGCTTGTGGATCTACTATTTTCGAATGTTATCCAGTTTGTACTGGGGATGTTTAGCTAGTCTTATCTTGGGTGTCCCCACCATGTGGTTGGGTGATGCGCAGATGATTGTGGAGTAAGAGCTGTCATGGCAAAGCGCTGGTATGTTGTTCATGTCTTTTCAGGATCTGAAAAGAAAATGGGCCAGGCGATTATGGAACAGGCAGAAGCGAATGGCCTCACTGACATGATCGAAGAGGTCATGGTGCCAGTTGAGGACGTCGTGGAAATGCGTCGTGGTCAGCGGGTGCAAGCTGAGCGCAAATTCTTCCCCGGCTATATCCTCGTCAAAATGGAATTAACAGATGCCAGCTGGTCATTGGTGCAAAGCCAGCCACGTGTGACACGCTTCTTAGGTGGAAAGGGGAAACCCGTACCTATCACACAGGCAGAAGCCGACCGTTTGATTCGTCAAATGTCAGAGGGCGTTGAGCGTCCAAAATCAACCCTATCATTCGATGTGGGTGAAGAGGTACGCGTCACAGACGGGCCATTTGAATCTTTCAATGGCATGGTCGAAGAGGCTGATGATGAGAAGGGTCGCTTGAAAGTGGCTGTCTCTATCTTCGGTCGGTCAACACCCGTTGAACTTGAATATTCACAGGTCGAAAAACTGTAACAGTCAATCGAACCATTTATGGTTCACCAGAGGAGTGAGACGCCCCATTTTATGAGGGGCGCTAAGGAAGGCAAAAATGGCAAAAAAAATCGAAGGATATTTGAAGCTGAATATTCCAGCGGGGGGCGCCAACCCGTCACCACCAGTTGGTCCAGCATTGGGTCAGCGCGGTGTGAACATCATGGAATTCTGTAAGGCGTTTAACGCAGCAACAGAAAACCTAGAAAAGAACATGCCTGTGCCTGTTGTGATTACAGTCTATCAGGATAAGTCATTCACATTCACAACCAAAACAGCGCCTGTAAGCTTCTTCTTGAAGAAGGCAGCTGGTCTTGCCAAAGGTGGTCAGACACCAGGTCGTGAAGTGGCTGGTAAAGTGACAGAAAGCCAAGTGCGTGAAATCGCTGAAGCAAAAATGGGCGATTTGAACGCTGTTGATATTGATGGTGCAATGAACATGGTACGCGGCTCAGCCCGTGCGATGGGTCTGCAAGTTGTGGAGGGCTAAGATGGCCAAGCTGGGTAAAAGACAAACTGCAATTAATGAATCAGTTGACCGCAACCGTACCTATTCAGTGGCGGAAGCAGCTGAGCTTGTAAAAGCAAACGCAAAAGCAAAATTCGATGAGACAATCGAAATCTCAGTAAATCTCGGTGTTGACCCACGTCATGCTGATCAGATGGTGCGCGGCGCCGTTGCCATGCCAAACGGCACAGGCAAATCTGTCAGAGTGGCTGTGTTCGCACGTGATGCGAAAGCTGATGAAGCCAAAGCAGCTGGTGCTGAATTCGTCGGCGCAGAAGAGCTAGCAGAAGCCATCCAGGGCGGCGAGCAAGGCTTTGACCGCGTTATCGCGACACCTGATATGATGGGTGTGGTTGGCCGTTTGGGTAAAGTGCTTGGTCCACGTGGCCTGATGCCAAATCCAAAGCTTGGTACAGTAACACCAGATGTTGCCTCAGCTGTGGCAGCTGCGAAAGCTGGTGAAGTGCAGTTCCGTGTTGAGAAGGCAGGCGTTGTCCATGCTGGTATCGGCAAGGCAAGCTTCGATGCCGCTAAGATTGCAGAGAATGCAGATGCGTTCCTAGAGGCTATTCGCAAGGCGAAGCCATCAGGGGCAAAAGGTGCCTATATCAAGAAGATCACAATGAGCTCAACAATGGGCGCAGGTGTCTTCGTTGAGGATGCGCCAGCATCATAATCAGCTGCGGCTGACATAATTCGAATTATCAGCAGAAATGCTGGTGATAGAAGGCTAGATTTCGGTCTGGCCTTCAAACCTGTCCAAGACTGTAGGCAAGTTGGTAACATTACCAACTTTTAAATATCCTACATAGACAAGGGGTGAGGCGAATTTTTTGCTTTAACTTTTGTGGGGCAGGCCATGGGCAAATCAGTAATCCTACTGATTTTGCTTTGGTGAAACCAGGTGTGTCATTCCTTCGGGAAGGTCATGCCATAGTAAGTGGAGACGATCGGTGAATCGCGAAGAAAAAGCTGAACTGATCAATACACTGCAAGCCACCTTTGCGGCATCATCATCAGTGGTGATTGCTCATCAGGTAGGTCTGACGGTAGCCGAAAGCAGCGATTTGCGTGCGAAAATGCGGGAAGCAGGGGCCGGTTTTAAGGTCACGAAAAACCGTATTGCGAAGATTGCTGTGCAAGGCACTAAAGACGAAGCTCTTGCTGACATGTTCACAGGTCCAACAGCTGTTGGTACATCTGCTGATCCTGTGGCAGCGGCAAAAGCCCTCGTTGATTTCGCCAAA
Source organism: Alphaproteobacteria bacterium (assembly GCA_011524995.1). Classification (GTDB taxonomy): domain Bacteria; phylum Pseudomonadota; class Alphaproteobacteria; order Puniceispirillales; family Puniceispirillaceae; genus UBA685. The sequence continues at coordinate 4,041 of WTJA01000103.1, forward strand.
AGCAATGACAAGGTCACAATTATCGGTGGTACACTTGATGGTGAGCTACTGGATAAAGCCGGCGTAGAAGCGCTTGCTACGTTGCCGTCACTAGACGAGCTACGGGCGAAGCTTGTCGGTCTTGTCAACGCACCCGCGGCCAAGCTGGCACGTATCGCACAGGCACCTGCGGGCGACCTGGCACGTGTCATTCAGGCTCGGGCAGACCAATTGCAGTCGTAACATCAGACTTAAAGTTAAAGCCTAATAGGAGATTATCATGGCTGATTTAGAAAAAATTGCTGAAGAATTATCAGCTCTTACAGTTCTTGAAGCTGCAGAACTAGCAACATTGTTGGAAGAAAAGTGGGGCGTTTCTGCTGCTGCTGCTCCTGTTGCTGTTGCTGCTGTTGCTGGTGGCGGTGACGCCGGCGGTGCAGAAGCTAAGACAGAATTTGACGTTATCCTTGCCTCAGCAGGCGCGTCAAAAATCAACGTCATTAAGGAAGTTCGTGGCATCACAGGTCTAGGCCTGAAAGAAGCGAAGGACCTTGTTGAAGGTGCGCCAAAGCCAGTTAAGGAAGGCGTATCACAAGACGAAGCTAACGAACTGAAAGCGAAGCTTGAAGAAGCTGGCGCAACAGTCGAAATTAAGTAATTGGCGTCCAATTCCATTTGGAACGCGTAAATTCCCTTACACCGGATGGTTTTGCTGTCCGGTGTAAGGTCGTTTTTGGGTCTGTCACGCATCGTGGCGCGATAGAGTCAGATACAACCCGCAGAAATGCAACGGTTTGCGCAAGAGTGGCTCTTGCAAAAACTAGCAGACTTAACGAGACGAAGTCTGTTTCAAATTAAATATTGTGCAGAGGAAAACCAATATCATGGCAAATACAGTAAGCACTCTTGATAGCCGGAAACGTGTGCGCCGCAGCTTTGGTCATCTTACCGAAGTGGCTCAGATGCCAAACCTCATTGAGGTTCAGCGCGCCAGTTATGATAACTTCTTGCAAGTCGGCGCAACCGCTGCCGAACGCGAGGCAAGTGGCCTTCAAGATGCCTTCACCTCTGTTTTCCCGATTAGCGACTTTGCTGGTCGTGCGGAATTGGAATTCGTATCTTACGAATTAGAACAGCCAAAATATGACGTTGAAGAATGTCAGCAGCGCGGCATTACATTTGCCTCACCGCTGAAGGTGACCTTGCGCTTGGTTGTATGGGAAATTGACGAAGATACAGGCTCTAAGTCAATCCGCGATATCAAAGAACAAGATGTCTATATGGGCGATATGCCTCTTATGACTGCCAACGGTACCTTTATTGTGAATGGTACAGAGCGTGTGATCGTCTCACAAATGCACCGCTCACCAGGCGTGTTCTTTGACCATGATAAGGGTAAGACGCATGCGTCTGGCAAATATTTGTTTGCCGCACGTATCATTCCTTATCGCGGCTCATGGCTCGATTTTGAATATGATGCCAAGGATATTTTGAATGTCCGTATCGACCGCAAGCGTAAATTGCCGGCGACAACATTCTTGATGGCACTGCCTGATGAAGATTCAGTTGATACATTCGTTGAGAATGCTGAAGGTCTCGACCCATCAGATATTGAAGGCATGTCACGTGAAGAAATCTTAGCGGCTTTCTATGAGTGCGCGACATATAAAAAGACAAAGAAGGGCTGGCAGACAAGCTTTAACGCTGACGCACTAAAGGGCCAGAAGCTGTTAAAGGACTTGATTGATGCCGCTTCTGGCGAAGCTGTTGCTGCTGCTGGCGCAAAGATGACGCCGCGTGCCTTGCGCAAATTGGAAGAGGCAGGCCTCACAGAAATCCTCATTGATGAAACTGATATCATTGGTCGTTTCTTTGCCCGTGATATCGTTGATATGAAAACCGGTGAAGTGGTTGCTGAAGCTGGCGACGAAATCACCGAAGAGGCTATTGAGCGCCTTGGTTCAATGAAGATCACTGAATTTGAAGTGCTTGCCATTGATAATGTGAATGTTGGCCCGCATCTGCGTAATACACTTGCCGCTGATAAAAATACCTGCCGCGAAGAAGCGTTGGTTGATATCTACCGTGTGATGCGCCCAGGTGAGCCACCAACATTAGAAGGTGCACATGAGCTGTTCCATAGCTTGTTCTTTGATCAAGAGCGCTATGACCTCTCAGATGTTGGCCGCGTGAAAATGAATGCGCGCTTGATGCAAGAAACAGATGATGAGCTTCGCATCCTGCGCAAAGAAGACATTTTGTCAGTCATGAAAGTCCTCGTGGATTTGAAAGATGGCAAAGGTGAAATTGATGATATTGACCATCTTGGCAACCGCCGCGTTCGTTCGGTTGGTGAATTGATGGAAAATCAGTATCGCATCGGCTTGCTGCGCATGGAGCGTGCTATCCGTGAACGTATGGGCTCTGTTGAAATTGATACAGTGATGCCTGCTGATTTGATTAACGCCAAGCCAGCTGCGGCAGCGGTTCGTGAATTCTTTGGCTCATCACAGCTCTCTCAATTTATGGACCAAACAAACCCGCTAGCTGAGATTACGCATAAGCGTCGTGTATCAGCCTTGGGGCCAGGTGGTCTGACCCGTGAAAGAGCGGGCTTTGAGGTGCGTGACGTTCATCCAACGCATTATGGTCGTATCTGCCCGATTGAAACACCGGAAGGTCCGAATATTGGTCTGATTAACTCATTGGCGACTTATGCCCAGATCAACCGTTATGGCTTTATTGAAACACCTTATCGCAAGGTTGTTGATGGCAAGGTGACAAATGAATATCGCTATATCTCAGCGATGGAAGAAGGCCGTTATACAATTGCGCAGGCCAACGCCCAGCTAGATGATAAAGGTATCTTTGTTGGTGAATTAATCCCTATCCGCCGTGCAGGTGAAATTGGTTTGGCGCGTCCAACTGATATTGAATATATGGATGTCTCACCAAAGCAGCTTGTATCTGTTGCGGCAGCGCTTATCCCATTCTTGGAAAATGATGACGCGAACCGTGCTTTGATGGGGTCTAACATGCAACGTCAGGCGGTGCCATTGCTGAAAGCAGAGGCCCCAATCGTCGGTACGGGCATGGAAGCGCGTGTGGCACGCGATTCAGGTGTGGCGATTATCGCGCGCCGTGCCGGTGTGATTGACCAGGTTGATGCGACACGTATCGTGATCCGCGCTGATGAAGATTCAGATGCTGATGTATCACCAGTTGATATCTATTCATTGCTCAAATTCCAGCGCTCTAACCAAAACACAACTGTGAACCAACGCCCGTTGGTGAAGGTGGGTGATACGGTTAAGGCTGGTGACATCATTGCTGATGGCCCATCAACAGAAGATGGTGAATTGGCATTGGGTCGTAACGTGCTCGTGGCCTTTATGCCATGGAACGGTTACAACTTTGAGGATTCAATCCTGATTAACGAGCGCATTGTGCGTGATGACGTCTTTACGTCTATTCATATTGAAGAATATGAAATCATGGCACGTGATACCAAGCTTGGTCAGGAAGAAATCACACGTGACATTCCAAATGTAGGTGAAGAAGCCCTTCGTAATTTGGATGAAGCTGGTATCGTTTATGTCGGTGCTGAAGTGGATTCAGGCGATATCCTCGTCGGTAAGGTGACACCAAAGGGTGAATCACCAATGACACCAGAAGAAAAGCTTCTACGTGCTATCTTTGGTGAGAAAGCCTCTGATGTCCGTGACACATCATTGCGTGTCCCACCAGGTGGTGCTGGTACAATCGTTGAAGTCCGTGTCTTCTCACGCCGTGGTCTTGAAAAAGATGAGCGTGCAAGAGCGATTGAGCGTTTTGAAATTGAACGTCTTGCCAAAGACCGTGACGATGAAGCACGTATCCTAGAGCGTGGTTTCCGCAGCCGTATGGACAAAATCTTGATTGGCCAGACAGTGGCATCAGGCGTGCGTTCACTAAAGTCAGGCGCTGTTGTAACTGAAGAAGCCTTGGCAGAGCTATCTAAGACAGATTTGATGAATATCGCTGTGAAGGATGACGCTGCGCAAAAGATGGTGGAAGCCCAGATCGCAGACCACGAAAAGTCAATTAAGGCACTTGATGGTCGCTTCTCTGATAAGGTTGACAAGCTTCAGCGTGGTGATGAGCTATTACCTGGCGTGATGAAGATGGTTAAAGTCTTCGTGGCTGTGAAGCGTAAGCTTCAGCCTGGTGACAAGATGGCTGGTCGTCATGGTAACAAGGGTGTTATCTCACGCATCATGCCGCAAGAAGATATGCCGTGCTTGGAAGATGGGACACCAGTTGATATCGTGTTGAACCCGCTCGGGGTGCCATCACGTATGAATGTGGGTCAGATTCTTGAAACGCATTTGGGCTGGGCCGCACGTGGTCTTGGTAAGCAAATTGGCGCAGCGGCTGAAGCAGCCAGAGCGTCAGGCGAAACCAAAGCGCTTCGTGACAAGCTCACAGACATCTATCCAGATTCGCAATATAGCGAACGCCTCCAGCCAATGGATGACGCGCAGATTATCGAGCAATCAGAATTGCTTGCCCGTGGTGTGCCAATGGCGACACCGGTATTTGACGGTGCAAGAGAAGCTGATGTGATTGAACTGTTGGAAAAAGCCAATCTTTCAAAGACAGGTCAAGAATGGCTTGTCGATGGCAGAACAGGTGAGATGTTTGATCGCCCAGTGACCGTTGGCTACATCTATATGTTGAAGCTGCATCACTTGGTAGATGAGAAGATTCACGCCCGTTCAATTGGTCCATACAGCTTGGTGACACAACAGCCACTTGGTGGTAAGGCCCAGTTCGGTGGTCAGCGCTTCGGTGAGATGGAAGTGTGGGCATTGGAAGCCTATGGCGCAGCTTATACACTCCAAGAAATGCTAACAGTCAAATCTGACGATGTGTCTGGCCGTACAAAGGTCTATGAAGCCATCGTGAGAGGTGATGATGATTTCGAAGCAGGTATTCCAGAATCCTTCAACGTGCTTGTGAAGGAACTCCGGTCACTTGGTTTGAATGTTGATAGACATGAGGCCGATTACTAGGCGCAAGCCTAGCGGTCTCATGACCCTTTAAACCAACAACTTGCTTTGAATTGAATGACATCGGGGGCAGAGGCCCCCACCACAAGGAGACGAAATCATGAATGATCTTATGAATCCATTCGGTCAGCCTAAAGAAGCTCAGAATTTCGACAAAATCCAGATTTCCATCGCCTCACCAGAACGTATTCGCTCATGGTCATTTGGCGAGATTAAAAAGCCTGAAACCATTAACTACCGGACATTCAAGCCTGAAAAAGATGGCTTGTTCTGTGCGCGTATCTTTGGTCCTGTGCGTGACTATGAATGTTTGTGCGGTAAATATAAGCGCATGAAGTATCGCGGCGTTGTCTGCGAAAAATGTGGTGTTGAAGTCACATTGTCAAAGGTTCGCCGTGACCGTATGGGTCATATTGAACTAGCCGCACCTGTGGCGCATATCTGGTTCTTGAAGTCATTGCCATCTCGCATTGGTCTTCTTGTTGATATGACATTGAAGGATCTTGAGCGCGTTCTTTATTTCGAAAACTTCGTGGTGATTGAGCCAGGCCTAACGACATTGAATAAAGGCCAGCTTCTCTCTGAAGAAGAATATTATGATGCGCAAGATGAATATGGTGATGATGCGTTTGAAGCCGCCATTGGTGCCGAAGCTATCAAGCGTATTCTTGCCGATATGGATTTGGACGAAGAGCGCGTTAAAATTCGTGAAGAATTGGCAGAAACAGGCTCTGAAGCCAAGCGTAAGAAGCTTGTAAAGCGCCTTAAGATTGTTGATGCGTTCCGTGAATCAGGCAGCCGCCCTGAGTGGATGATCCTTGACGTTGTGCCTGTGATTCCACCTGAATTGCGTCCTCTTGTGCCACTAGATGGCGGTCGTTTTGCGACATCAGATTTGAACGATCTCTATCGCCGCGTTATCAACAGAAATAACCGTTTGAAGCGTTTGATTGAACTACGCTCACCAGACATTATCGTGCGTAACGAAAAGCGTATGCTGCAAGAAGCGGTTGATGCCTTGTTTGATAATGGTCGTCGTGGCCGTATCATCTCGGGTGTTAATAAGCGTCCATTGAAGTCTTTGTCAGACATGCTCAAAGGCAAGCAGGGTCGTTTCCGTCAAAACTTGCTTGGTAAGCGTGTTGACTATTCAGGCCGTTCTGTGATCGTTGTGGGTCCAGAGCTAAAGCTGCATCAATGTGGTCTGCCTAAGAAGATGGCGTTGGAATTATTCAAGCCATTTATCTATTCAAAGCTTGAACTTTACGGCATGGCCTCAACCATTAAAGCGGCAAAGCGCATGGTTGAGAAAGAACGCCCAGAAGTATGGGATATCCTTGAACAGGTTATCCGTGAACATCCGGTGCTATTGAACAGAGCGCCTACGCTTCACCGTTTGGGTATCCAGGCATTTGAACCGGTATTGGTCGAAGGTAAAGCGATCCAGCTTCACCCACTTGTTTGTACGGCCTTTAACGCTGACTTTGACGGTGACCAGATGGCGGTTCACGTACCGCTTTCATTGGAAGCCCAGCTTGAAGCCCGTGTGTTGATGATGTCAACAAACAACATCCTCAGCCCAGCCAATGGTAAGCCTATCATTGTTCCATCACAGGATATCATCCTTGGTCTCTATTATTTGACAATGGAGCGTGAAGGTGAAGTTGGTGAAGGCATGGCCTTTGGTGACATCCAAGAGATTTTGATGGCGCTTGATAATGGTTCTGTGAGCTTGCACGCCAAGATCAAAGCCCGTTTGACAACTTTTGAAGATGGCGAGCGTGTCACAAAGGTAATTGAAACAACACCTGGTCGTGCGCGTTTGGCGGACTTGTTGCCAAATGACCCATCAGTCACATTCGCATTGGTGAATAAGCTGATGACGAAAAAAGAAGTCTCAAATGTGATTGACTATATTTATCGTCATTGTGGTCAGAAAGAGACTGTCATTTTCTGTGACCGCCTGATGTCTCTTGGTTTTGGTCAAGCTTGTAACTCAGGTATCTCATTCGGTATTGCCGATTTGGAAACACCAGAGCTCAAAGAAAAATATGTGACCGAAGCTGAAGAAGCTGTGAAAGAGTTTGAAAGCCAGTATCTCGATGGTCTCATCACACAAGGTGAAAAATACAACAAGGTGATTGACGTATGGTCACGTTGTTCTGACCTTGTTGCTGAAGAGATGATGAAAGGTATTTCAACAGAAGAGCAGGGCAAGCCTGTGAACTCTGTTTGGATGATGGCTCATTCAGGCGCGCGTGGTTCTGCTGCGCAGATTAAACAGCTTGCTGGTATGCGTGGTTTGATGGCTAAGCCGTCAGGCGAAATTATCGAAACACCAATCATTTCCTCATTTAAAGAAGGTCTTGATGTGCTTGAGTACTTTAACTCAACACACGGTGCACGTAAGGGGCTAGCTGATACAGCCTTGAAGACAGCGAACTCAGGTTATTTGACACGTCGTCTCGTTGATGTGGCACAAGATAGCATCATCACAATTGAGGATTGTGGCACAGAAAAGGGCATTACAATCCGGGCCGTGACAAATGGCTCAGAAGTAGTTGACCCGCTTGGTGACCGTATCCTTGGTCGTACCATGGCTGAAGACCTTGTTGATTTGGCAACTGATACCGTGATCGTCAAGAAGGGTGAGATGGTAAATGAAGACCATGTCATGCAAATTGAAGAAGCTGGTCTGGACCAAGCCTATATCCGCTCAGTGCTTGTCTGTGAATCAAAAATTGGTGTCTGTGGCGCATGTTATGGTCGTGACCTTGCTCGTGGTACATCAGTGAATATTGGTGAAGCTGTTGGTGTGATTGCTGCGCAATCAATCGGTGAGCCAGGCACACAGTTGACAATGCGTACATTCCACGTTGGTGGTGCGGCGCAGTCAGGTGCGGAGGCATCAAACATCGAAGCCAATATTGGCGGTAAGATTAAGCTTGAAAATGCATCATTGGTAAATGGTGCAGATGGCCAGCCAATTGTGATGGCCCGTAACACAGAGCTTACCATCGTTGATGATCAAGGCCGTGAGCGTGTACGCCATCGTCTACCATATGGTGGTAAGTTGTTCGTCAAGGACGGCCAAGCCGTGAACCCTGGCGATATTCTTATCGAATGGGATCCATACACAATTCCGATCATCACAGAGATGGATGGTATCGCGAACTTCATGGACCTGATTGACGGTGTGTCAATGCGTGAGGTTGTTGATGAAACAACAGGGATTGCAAGCCGCGAAGTTGTTGACTGGAAGTCTGGCAATGCCTCAGCTAACTTGCGTCCTCGTATCACCATGCGTGATGCAGATGGCAACGTGCTGACATTATCAAACGGCCTAGAAGCTCGTTACTTCTTGTCATCAGGCGCTATCTTGTCAGTTGAAAATGGCGCACCAGTGAAAGCCGGTGACGTTTTGGCTCGTATCCCGCGCGAATCAACAAAGACACGCGATATTACAGGTGGTCTACCACGTGTGGCTGAATTGTTCGAAGCACGTAAGCCAAAGGATTTTGCTGTTATCAGTGAGATTGAAGGCCGCGTTGAATTCGGGACTGACTACAAAGCCAAGCGTCGTATCCGCGTCCTTCCAATGGAAGATGGTGTTGAGCCAATTGAATATCTATTGCCGAAGGGCCGTTCATTGGCAGTCAACGAAGGTGACCATGTGCGTAAGGGTGATTTGCTACTTGATGGCTCACCCGTGCCGCATGATATCTTGAATATCCTAGGGGTTGAAGCTTTGGCTGATTACCTCGTGAAGGAAATCCAAGACGTCTATCGTCTTCAGGGTGTGAAGATTAATGACAAGCATATCGAAGTGATTGTCCGCCAGATGCTGCAAAAGGTTGAAGTGGATAATGGTGGCGATACGACATTGCTCGTCGGCGAACAGGTAGAGCGTGAAGAGTTCTTAGCTGCGAATCAAGCAGCAGAGGCCGAAGGTTTGCGTCCTGCAACAGCTCGTCCGGTGTTGCTAGGTATCACCAAAGCATCACTTCAGACAAAGTCATTTATCTCAGCCGCGTCATTCCAAGAGACAACAAGAGTCCTAACCGAGGCTGCTGTCTCTGGTAAGGAAGACCGTCTCGATGGTTTGAAGGAAAATGTGATTGTGGGTCGCCTCATCCCTGCCGGGACAGGCTCTGTCATGACAAAGTTGCGTCGCATCGCTTCAGAACGTGATTCTGAAATCGAACAAGCACGCGCTGTAGAAATGGCAGCAAGACAAGCAGAAATCACTGAATCAGCTGACGAAGAGGCTGTTTCAGCAGAATAATCAGACGAATCTCCGATTCGTTTTGATGAAACATATATGAGAGGGCAAGGGTCTAAAATAATGCTTGACCAGTGCCCTCTCTAAACATTAGTATCCGCGCACCTCTATGGATGTAGGTAGTGGTTTTGTGAAGATTGCGCCTGAAAAATGGCAGCGAAGACCAGAAAACCAAACGATATATTCGCAGTTCGGGGGTAAAAAGTCCTTTAGGTCAGTTTAAAGGCAAGGTAAGTAATCGCAGCAAAGGATATCTCCTGAGCTGTTCGTTTATTTGAATTTTAGGTTTTCGGTAGGGCAGAAAAAGGGCCAGCTATGCCAACAATTAACCAGCTTATTAGACATGGTCGTACGCGTCCTGTCTCACGCAACAAGGTTCCAGCCATGGAAGCATGTCCGCAAAAGCGCGGCGTGTGCACACGTGTTTACACAACAACACCTAAGAAGCCGAACTCAGCGCTTCGTAAGGTTGCTCGTGTACGTCTTTCAAATGGCTTTGAAGTCACAAGCTATATCCCAGGTGAGGGACATAACCTACAGGAGCACTCAGTTGTGCTTATCCGTGGCGGTCGTGTAAAAGACTTGCCAGGTGTACGTTATCACATCATCCGCGGTACATTGGATACACAAGGTGTATCAGACAGACGCCAGCGCCGTTCAAAATATGGCGCCAAGCGGCCTAAGTAAGGAGCAGTTTAGATGTCTCGTCGTCGTTCACCCGAAAAACGTGAAGTATTGCCAGATCCAAAATTCAAGGATGTGGTCGTATCAAAATTCATGTCATGCTTAATGTATGATGGTAAGCGCTCCACAGCTGAAAAGATTGTGTATGGCGCTTTTGATCGTATTGAAGAGAAGACTGGCACAGAGCCAATGCGCGTCTTTTACGATGCCTTGGAAAATGTTCGTCCTCACCTTGAGGTTCGTTCACGTCGTGTCGGTGGTGCCACTTACCAGGTACCTGTTGAAGTTCGCACAGACCGTGCACAAGCACTTGCCATCCGTTGGTTGATTGATAGCTCACGCAAGCGTGGCGAAACAACAATGGTTGGTCGTTTGTCTGCTGAGCTTATGGATGCAGCGAATAACCGTGGTAATGCCGTCAAGAAGCGTGAAGACACGCACAAGATGGCTGAAGCCAACCGCGCCTTCTCACATTACCGCTGGTAAGCTGACATTCGTTTCGCAGGAGTTAACTAAATGTCTCGTCAATATCCACTAGAACGTTATCGTAACTTCGGCATCATGGCCCACATTGATGCTGGTAAGACAACAACGACAGAGCGCGTTCTTT
>WTJA01000015.1 GCA_011524995.1 Alphaproteobacteria bacterium
AGAAGAAGCTCGCGCCATTCATATGAATGTAGCGGATAAGCCAACCGTGATTCACGTCACGCATGATACGTTCAACAGATTCAAACGCATAATCAACATGCGGTGTGTAGCTCATGGCCAAAACGATACCAGTGACAATCATAATCACCAATGACAGGCCAGCCAACGAACCGAAGTTCCAGAAATAGTTCAAGTTGCGAGGCGTTGGATAATCATGCAGCGTATGATTAACCATGCTGAAAATAGGCAATCTGTGATCGACCCATTTGACAACCGGATTTTTAAATTGTGTTTGAGACATGCTCTTACTCCATTATCCTGCTTTAGCCGATCTTGATGACTTGATCAGACACAAAGCTATAAGGTGGAATTTCTAGGTTAGTTGGAGCCGGTCCCTTACGAATACGTCCTGAGGTATCATAGTGAGAACCATGACAAGGACAGAACCAGCCATCATATTCACCTTTGACCTCACCCACCTTCTGGCCGAGTGGCACACAGCCTAGATGTGTACAAACGCCAAGAAGAACCAAAAATTCTGGCTTTTCTGCACGGTCAACATCAGCTTGTGGGTCACGCAAGTCAGTCAAAGCGACGTCATTGGCGCGGCCAATTTCGTCCTCTGTGCGGTGGCGAATAAAGACAGGCTTACCACGCCATTTCAGCGTGATTGACTGACCTTCTTCGATCTTTGATACGTCAACCTCGATGCTTGCCAGCGCCAATGTATCAGCGGCTGGGTTCATCTGGTCAATCAATGGCCATGCAACTGCACCAGCGCCAACAGCGCCCATCGCGTAAGTTGCAACAACGATAAAATCACGACGTGACTTCACAGGCACATCGTCTTTCTTTGATTGTGAACTGGTTTTTGCCATATTCCCCTCTATGTTTTCAGCATAAAGGTGTGAGGTCACATGACGACGCCCAGCAATCGCTGTGCTGTGTCTGTCCCACCCCTTTATCCTTAGCCCCGTCCCACATAGTTGTTGGGATCGTTAATTTGCTGCCATTCCTCTAGCAGAAACAGCAACAATTTCCCATTAAAAAAAGTCATTTTTCCGCACACTGCGACACTTTTTTACAGGATATTAGTTCTTACAGGGTGGAATCAGGGATCGCCTCAGCTTACGGCCATTTGACCTCTGGTGGCATCGACATCAAAATCGCTTCAATGTTGCCGCCGGTTTTCAAGCCAAAGAGCGTACCTCTGTCATAAAGCAGGTTAAATTCCACATAGCGCCCACGCTTAATCAGCTGGGCCTCTCTGTCGTCATCGGTCCAAGGCTGGTCCATCTGAGAGCGGACAATACCAGCATAGGTATCACGGAAAGCGGTACCAACATCCTTGGTAAAGGCGAAATCAGCCTCCCAATCACCTGAATCGAGATAATCATAGAAAATCCCACCCGCCCCGCGTGGCTCATTGCGATGTTTGAGATGAAAATACTCATCACACCAGTCTTTATATTTCGGATAATAAGCCGGGTCATGCGCATCACAAGCGGCTTGAAAACCAGCATGGAACTCTGCGGCTTGCGCTGGCATATCATACATCGGGGTCAAGTCACCGCCGCCACCAAACCAGCTTTTGCCCGTTGAAATAAAGCGCGTATTCATATGGGCAGCTGGCACATGCGGGTTTTGCATATGCGCCACAAGCGAAATACCAGCGGCCCAAAAGTCACCTGTCTCGTTGGTGCCTGGGATCTGATCTTTAAATTCAGGTGAGAATTGCCCATGAACAACCGAGATATTCACCCCAACCTTTTCAAAGACACGGCCGCGCATCACGCTCATCTCGCCGCCGCCGCCGCCCTCTCTTTGCCAGCTTTTGCGCTCAAACTGGCCGACAGGCTGATCAGCAAGCTGGCTCTGGCTTGCCTCTGATTCGATGGCTTCAAATGTCGCGCAAATCGAATCGCGCAGCTCGCGAAACCACGCTGCGGCCGCCATTTTTTGCGGATTATCCTGCCAGTCTTCCATGATGGTCCCTCTCTTATGATGCCGTTATGGCCTAGGCGCGTTTGTCACGCAGCTGTGCCACAAGCTCTGCGGTGGTCGCGGTAAAGCGGCTTGCGATAAATAAGGCTTGCGCCTCTTGCAACGCAGCTCCCAACGCGATACCTGGCTCTATCCCCGCTTCTATTAAATCATGACCCGTGACAGGACAAGGGGGCGGGGCGAAATGGGCAATTTGCCGCAACCTCTCAGGGCTCGGATAGAAACCGTCCGTGCGGCTAGCAAGAGCCGCGCGAACCGCGATATCTGGCGGCGATTGATAGGCATATCGCTGCCAGTCTTCACCAGCAAGCCCCACCAACTCATCATTAGATAGCGGCATCAGATAAGTTGTAAGTGCAGTTTTCTCTGCCTTTGAAAGGCGCATCGCCTCATCCAAGGCTGGGATGTCAGACGGCGTTAAATAGGCGGCAAGCCGCGCCATCTCATTTGGGAGGGCCTCATCACAAGCGGGACGTGAGAGAAGTGATATCTGATAGGCCGCCTCATCCAACCCTAACTCATGGAGATGCGTGAGGCCCTTTCGCCATGCGGGCCCGCGCAAAAGACGCCGCATTTCATGGCCTTTGCGCTCTGCTGATAGGGTGGCGACGCCCGCTTTTGCCTCTTGCAAGGCGGCGTAATCATCGGCTGGCATGGTGAAAGTGGGATAGGTGGCCAAAAACCGTATCGCGCGCAAAATGCGCAAATAATCTTCGGCAATCCGGTCTTGCGGCACGCCGATAAACCGTAAATAGCGGGCTGCAATATCATCACAGCCGCCTAGCGGATCATACAACTGTCCATCGCTTTGAAGGTAAAGCGCATTCATGGTGAAATCACGACGCTTGGCATCTTCCAGCCAGTCAGGTTGAAAGCCAATGGTGGCATGACGCCCATCTGTTTCCAAATCAGCGCGTGTTTGCGTGATTTCAATGGGATGCGTATCAGCAATAATGGTTACTGACCCAAAAGCCAGACCTGTTTCAATCACACGGTAGCCCTTATCACGTGCGCCATCCGCCACCTCTGTGATAGGCAGATTCACCGCCATATCAAGGTCAAGACGCCCCTCAAGGTCAAGCACACCAAGAACAGCATCCCTGACGACACCACCGACAAGCCGTGCTTCACCGCCAAGGCTAGCGGCAAGCGCTTGCATCATCTGCACATCTGGGTGGGCGATAAGGGCTTGGCACAATGCCGTCATATCTGTGTTATTGGGCATCAGAGGCAGAGGGCACAAAATCGGGCTGAATGATTTTCCCGTCAATCACTTTGGCAGGCACGTAAGAGCTGGACGGTGCGGCCGCTTCAAGCTCTAGCCAATAAAAGCCAAATGCTAAGACCGCTAAGGCGGCGCTTGCCCCCCAAATATGGGCATTGCGCAACCCTTTTTTCGGGTCTTTGTTATTGGCCAATTTATCGATGAGCACGAGCACCATCAATCCGACCAAAATAGCAATCAGGATAATCAAATACCGGCGCATAAGACCTCCTACAGCAACCGTTGAAAATTAGATCTCATTATAGCGTGCCAGCCCAGCCATGTAAAATCGCAGCCGTCGCCCCCCAAATCACATGCGAGCCAGAAGTAATGCGGCGGCTTGTCCAACGCCGTCCCTCATGTTCACGCACAAAGGATGTGTAATTGGCAAGGGTGAGCAAATGAGACGCTGGCACAAACAACATCTCATCCACCTCTGCGGGGGCAGGTTGCAGCAGCGGGGCAACCTCATCATAGGCGGCGGTAATGCGCCCCACCACGGGTGTGATTCGATAGCCTGTCCCGGTATAGAGATCTGGCAAATAGCCTTTCACCTCTACCAAAGCGGGCGGCAGGGCGATTTCTTCTTCGGCTTCGCGCAAGGCTGCGGCCCGCTCTGAGGCATCGCTCGCATCAATGCGGCCGCCGGGAAAGGAAATCTGGCCGGCATGTTTTGATAGATGAGAAGCGCGCTTTGTTAAAATAATATGTTCGGTGCCTGCTTTGGAGAGAACAGGCACAAGCACGGCAGAGGCAATCACGCCATCATCAAGCGGCAATGGCGCAGGCGCCGGTAAGAGCGACCGCCACCACCCTTCGGTTTGTTGCATTAGGCATCTCCAAGCAATGAAAAGCTCGCCCCGGCAGAATAGAGCCTATCGCCGGCTTCTGATTGGGTGAGTGCAATCTCTGCCATCTCATAGAAAATGGGGCGCTGCACAAGGGCCGTCAGATTTTCCGGCAAACAAAGATAGGGGCGCGGCTCTGCGGCATGAGGCACATGACGCATCTCTAGCGGTGTGTCAGCTGATAGCACATGCTCATTATCAAGATTATCGGTGAGGGTAATGACGGCCTCTTGGCCCGTGCCTGATTGTGATAGGCTTGTAATAATGAAAGGCGCATCTTCGACCGTGATCTCCCCGCGCTCCACAGGTGTTGTGAGCCAATAGCGCCCCTCGTCATCGCAAGAGAGCACTGAGGCAAATAGCTTCACCAAGCCGATGCGTTTTATCTCGCCGCCTTCATGATACCAGCGACCATCAGCCTTAATTTCAATATCAAATCTTTGTGGTTCGATCATGCGCCTAATTTAGGTAAGGCGATGCCTCTGAACAAGCTCATTTCGGGTGATTCGCCCCTAAATGACCCAAAAAAGGGCATGAGGTGGTATTTTATTTGCCTGTTTTTCCACATTTTTTTCATTTTTTTGAAAAAAAACTGCGGTTGGTAACAGTTTATTCATCTTTTTCTGTCACTCTTATCTTTCGAGATGTGTCCAGCCTGGCTGTGCCACATACCTCTAGCTGGTGAGATATGATGAAGATAGTAATTGACCATCTGGGAAAAGTGAAAAGCACTGAGCGAGACAATGCTAGTGCGTCTGGGCTGTTATTGACGAATAAACGCCAGAAATTCGCCCTTCAGATTGGCGCGCGGGCCACGCCGCAGGCGCTCCTATCAACCTGTCGTCATATCAGGGCGTTAAATGCCCGTGTCACAATTGAGGCGCAAACAAAGTCACATCTCAAATATTTTCCCTATCCAGAAAATACGGTGCCGGACACATGCCTTGGCCTAGGACGGCTCGCTTTGCGGCTCATTGAACAGAGATATGAGCTGTTTCGGACCGATATTCTGCGTGATTTTCAAGATCCCAAATTAGGCCGGTTACCAAGGATTATGGCACCATTATTAAACCCGCGGCTCTTTACGAAGGAGACCGCGCTGGCGTTGGCGCAACTTGATGAGAGCGACCTTTCAGCCACAAGCTTTATCATGCCGGATGGCGATAAAGGATTTCGAATTAAAAAGATGCCGTTTCATTATGTCTGGCCAGCGCCCTGCCCGTATCTGCCGCTTCCGCTGGAAGAGATTGTGCCCTCGCCCTTTCATCACTGGTATCAAGCGCTTTACCATACGGCCCTCAGTGTGAGGCGCCCGCTGATCCATGTGGGACAAATGAAATTAGCCTTGCGGCAATCGCGCAAAGATGACGATGGCAATCCCATTCCCACAGCTGATTTGGTGAATCATGTGCTGCCTCATCATGCGGATTGGTATTAGATGATCCGCATCCTGTACCCCCTTGCAGCGCCGCGCGAGCGGCCTGCGAATTACCGCCTGCTGTCTCTGTCACTCCAGAAAAAGGAGCGTTTTATTATCTTTTAACACAACCTTAACATTATTTTTTATTTTTTTATGCACCTATTAAGAAAAAAGTAACCTTTTTATTTTAGGCTGACCGATGAGCAAAAGTTAACACTAGCAAAGGGAGGGCCCATATGCCACGACCATTAGATAGCGACTCGGAAGAGTCAAAAGTGACTACAATTTTAAAAGTAATGAGTAATTTAAGACGGATGCAAATCCTCTCTGAATTGACGGATGGCAAGGAAAAATCGGTCTCTGACCTAGAGCGATTAATGCCAGAATTGAGCCAGTCTGCGCTCTCACGGCATCTGGCGCGACTGCGGGCGGCCAAAATTGTGAAAACAAGGCGCGAATCACAAACCATTTATTATATGATTGAAGATGTTGATATTTTGCGAATTTTACGTCTCTTCCGCCATATTTATGCGCATGACCCGGCCAATCGGGGGCATTATCACTAGCTTCATCTCAGCGGTAAGATAGTAAAATTTGCTTATCACACGATTAGTCACGCTATCTGACTTGCTTTTTTGCGTGAAGCTTGTCACAAGCAAATGAGGTGCTGTTGTAGAGACAGCCCGCATGATACGTAGGATTATCGCGCCCCTTCCCTTCCTCCGCGGCAGGGGTGAGCGCGCGAAGTAGGACCGCTTGTAATTATGTATATCTATCTTCCGATCGCTGAAGTCTCGCTTCACATCGCTGTTGTCATTGGCTTAGGCGGGGGCGTTGGGTTCCTGTCTGGGCTATTTGGCGTTGGCGGCGGCTTTTTGATGACACCGCTTTTGATCTTTTTAGGCGTCCCCTCTGCCGTAGCAGTCGCAACAGAAGCCAATCAGATTGTCGCCTCATCTGTTTCTGGTGTGCTGGCGCATTGGCGTCGCGGCAATGTTGATTTCAAAATGGGCGGCGTGTTGTTAGCCGGTGGTGTCTTTGGGTCGACCTTAGGCGTGTTCCTCTTTGCGCTGTTGCAGAAAATTGGCCAGATTGACCTTGTGATTAAGCTGTCTTATGTGGTGTTTTTGGGCATCATTGGCGGCTTGATGTTAATGGAATCTATCCGCGCTATTTTGCGGGCCCGTCAGCCAGGCGCTAAGCGCGGCAAGCTGCATCAGCATAATTTCCTGCATGGGCTGCCTTTCAAGATGCGGTTCCGCAAATCAAAGCTTTATATTAGTGCGTTACTGCCTTTCACCTTAGCGGCCTTTGTTGGCATCTTATCAGCGATTATGGGTGTCGGCGGCGGCTTTATTCTGGTGCCTGCCATGATTTATGTGCTGGGCATGCCAACCTCTGTGGTGGTTGGCACCTCGCTTTTCCAGATTATTTTTGTAACAGCCAACGTGACTATCTTGCAGTCAGTGCAAACGCAGACGGTTGATTTCTTACTCGCTGGTCTATTGTTGCTTGGCGCGGTGGTTGGTGCCCAATTCGGCACAAGAGTGGGCGCGTTATTGCGCGGCGAGCAATTGCGCGGCTTGCTTGCTTTGATGGTATTAGCTGTCTGTTTAAAGCTCGGCTTTGATTTGGTTATCACCCCGTCTGATCTCTATTCGGTGGAGATTATGAAATGAGGCTGATGCAATCTATTCTTATGATGATGGCGATGATGAGCTGGCAGGCGGTACAGGCTGAAAATGTGCTTGTCGCAGATGTGTCCCGCAATAATGTTGCCATCACAACCGATTTCCATGGTACGAATTTGTTGTTATTCGGCGCTGTGAATGGCGAAGAGGCCGATGATATCCTTGTGATTGTCAGCGGACCTGAGGGCGAAGTGGCTACCAGACGCAAAGAACGGATTGGCGGTATTTGGATCAATACTGATGCTGTGATCTGGAAAAATGCCCCCTCCTATTATCAGATTTTCACCAATGCGCCGCTTGATGAGATTGCGTCTGATGAAACACGGCGCCAGCTTGAAATTGGTTATCGGCATTTGCCGTTGCGCACCATGGCCACAGAGCTACCCGAGGAAGAGGTGAATGGCCCATGGCGTGATGCCTTGGCACGTACCCTAAGCCAGGCTGAGCTATGGGATGTGAAAGAAAATGCGGTATCATTAATGGCAGGCGCGCTGTTCCGCGTCTCTGTGCCATTGCCGAAAAATATCCGGCCTGGTGATTATCAAGTGCGGGTATTACATATGAGAGAGGGCCGCCTTTTGGCTGAGCAGGGCTCGACAATTTCAGTGGCCAAAAGCGGCATTGGTGCGTTGATTTACCAATTCGCGCATGATTATTCGATTTTCTATGGCTTATTTGCAGTGCTGTTTGCTGTGGCCTCTGGTTGGCTGGCTGCCGTAGCTTTCCGCCGCTAATCATGATAAGCTATCGGCTGGAGACGGCTTGAAGGAGACCCCTCATGGGACAAGATACAGGTGAACGTTTTTTCCTCGTTGTTGTCGATGATACAGATGAGTTGCATCAGGCGCTTTATTTTGCCTGTGGCCGCGCCAAGAAAACGGGCGGACGAATTGCGATGGTCTATGTCTTGCAGCCTGCGGAATTTGCGCATTGGGCCGGTGTCGGTGAATTGATGCGCGAAGAAGCGCGCGAGCATGCCGAAGATAGAATCCGTAAAGAGGCTGAAATCGTTGAAGAATTAACAGGCAAGCCGCCGCTCATCTTTATGAGAGAGGGCAAGCCGGTGGATGAGATTATCGCGCTGATTAAAGAAGAGCCAAACATCCGTCTGCTGGTGTTAGGCGCAGATGTGAAATCTGATACAGCGGGGCCACTTGTGTCCTATCTGACAGGCAAAGGGGCATCTGTATGTCCTGTGCCGATGACGATTGTGCCTGGCAATTTGACAGATGAGCAGATTGAAAATTTGATCTAGGGGCGTGGCTAGGTAGGGCGGCCGACTGATTAGGCTTGTCCCGCCTTGTAAATTAGCTATGTTGAGGAGGCTATCAGATTTGATGGCCTCTTTTTTTGCCACATGCAACCAAACTGAAGTGAGGGGCAGATGACCATTTTAAGACAAATCGTATTAGGAGCGTTGCTAATCATCATGACACAAACACCATCACAGGCTGAGGCTGGCTCAGTATTGGTTCTTGAAACCTCTCAAGGACAAATTGAAATCGACATGTTGCCAGAGGTGGCGCCAAACCATGTCGCCCGTATTAGCGAATTAGCCGCATCTGGCTTTTATGATGGCATCATCTTCCACCGTGTGATTTCTGGTTTCATGGCACAAACAGGTGACCCAACCGGCACAGGTATGGGTGGCTCTGGTCAAAAGCTGCAAGCCGAATTCACCGATTACCAATATCGTGAAGGCACCGTGGGCATGGCGCGTTCCATGGACCCGAATAGCGGTGATTCACAATTCTTTATCTGTTTTGATGGCTGTGGCCACCTCACTGGTCAATATACCGTATGGGGCCAAGTCTCAAAAGGGATGGATGTGGTCCATAAGCTGAATGTCGGCGAACCACCAGCCAACCCTGATCGCATCGTCTCAGCGACAATGCGCTAAGGCCGGGCTGAGCGCCAAATTGACGGGCGGGCAAATTGCAAGATAAGCCCGCTCCAAATCAAACCAAAAGCGGCTAAGTCTGTGAGGGAAAAGGCCTCTCCCAAGGCCAGAACACCAACAGCGAGCTGCAAGCTGGGATTGATATAAAATAGCAACCCTGTCAGTGATAATGGCAGGGTTTTATTGCCTCTGAGGAATAGGGCAAGCGGGATAATTGTTATCAACCCGCATAGCACAGACATGGTCAGGCCAAAGGTGCCACCGCCAAGAAAGAGCGGGATATCCTGGCTCATCTGCCAGATGAAAAAGGCGCCAACCACGGGCAGGAGCACTATCACTTCGAGAAATAAGCCTTGTAGCGCATCAGCTTGGATTTGTTTGCGCAACAGGGCATAGGCGGCAAAAGTCAGCGCCAACGCAAGCGAGATATCAGGCAGCGCACCAAGTGAGATACCTTTAATGATAACCGCCAAGGCTGAGAGGGCAAGAGCCACCCACCCCCGTCTATCAAGACGTTCTTGTAAAAATAAAACCCCCGTGGCAACCGCGATAAGCGGATAGATGAAATAGCCAAATGAGGCTTCGACCACGCGATTTTCTTCAATCGCATACACAAATAATAGCCAATTGGCCCCGATCATCACCGCGCCTAGCATGATGATACCAGCCATGCGCCACGATAATAGCGGGGCGATGATGGCACGCAGCTGTCCTGTGAGCAGGAAATAAAGCCCCAGCAAGACAAGCGAGAAAAAGGAGCGCTGGATAACAATTTCAAAGGCTGAAAACGCTTCAAGCAACACATAAAATAACGGCAGAATGCCCCACAAAGCAGGGCCCGCAAATGCGGCAAAGATGCCAAAGGCGCGTGACTGGCTCATGGGGTTCCTATCAAAATGATGCGGATATCATTCACATTGGTTTGGGTGGGGCCTGTTATCAGCTGATCAGATAAGCCAGCAAAAAAGCGGTGTGAGTCATTATTGGCGAGCATCGCCTTGGCATCTAAGGATGCGGCCGCTGCCCGAGATAAAGTGTCTGGCGCGATAAGCGAGGCTGCTACATCATCCGCGCCATCAATCCCATCACTATCACCAGATAAGGCAACAAGACGCGGGTCATTATGCAAGGCAAGCGCATGCGCAAATTCCGCATTGCGCCCACCACGTCCTGTGCCAGTGACTTTGACCGATGTCTCCCCCCCTGAGATAAGGGCTGTACCATCGGGATAATGTTCTGCCTCAGCCGCCATCCATGCCGCCAAATCGCGCGCATTATCTTGGAAATGATCGCCTAGCATGACGGGATGATAGCCCGCCGCCTCAACGATGCGGGCAGCAGCTGAGAGCGCGATGGTGGCCGAACCTATCAGCTGATAGTCACTCTGTGAGAGCGTTTCATCCTCAGCAAAAGGGCTTTCACTTGCCGGATTGGCGAGCCAGTCTGTAACAGCCGGACTTGTGGCAATCTGATAGGCATCAAGAATAGCGGCGGCATCTTGGCGAGAGGATGGGTCTGCCACGGCGGGACCAGAGGCGATGGCAGCCGGCTCATCCCCTGGCACATCAGAGAGCGCAAAACATAACAGAGGCGCCGGGAAGCTAGCGGCAGCAAGGCGCCCGCCTTTGAATAGTGAGAGATGTTTGCGCACAATATTCATCTCTTGTATCGGGGCACCGCTTGCCAGTAGCGCTTCATTCACCTGTTGCTTTTCCGCAAGAGATAGTGGCGGCGGCGGCACACAAGCCAGCGCTGAGCCCCCACCAGATAGCAGTAAAATGGCCGCATCATCTGGCCCCAGAGCCGAGGCGGCGTGAAGCAAGGCCTCACCCGCTTGTTGGCTGGCCGCATCAGGCACCGGATGCGCGCTATGATAGATGGTAAAATGGTCAGGCAGGGCGGTTGGCACATCATGGGGCAAGACAACAAGCCCCTTCGCCACAGGCGCGCCAGTGGCAAGATAGGCCTCTGCCATCGCACCAGCGGCTTTGCCCAACGCCATTAAGGTGACAGGCTTGGTGCCAAAGCGCGCTGTGACCGCGGCGGCGACATCTGTCATGAAATGATGTGGCTGCACCGCTTCTACGGCTGCGAGGAAGGCGTCTTTTAACAAGGATTTTTGCGCATCATACGCCATGAGGACCTTCTCTTTTCCGTGGTGGCATCATGCCGCTGCGTGTCGTTGTTTCTTGTGGTGAAAGAGGCTGATTTTATGGTACACCAGCTGAGATGACAGACCATAGCCCAATGTGGGCATAGGATAAATGAGTTTGATGGAATCGAACAACCCTTTTTCAGTGGCATTACGCCTCATCTTGTCTGGTGATGCCAGCCTGACAGAGATTGTAAGCCTATCGCTGCAAGTGAGCGCTGCCTCTGTTGTCATCTCGCTCCTCATTGGTTTGCCCTTTGGCGCCCTGCTCGCCACAAAGCGATTTTGGGGGCGCGGCGCGCTGATTATCCTATTTAATGCCTTGCTGGGCCTACCGCCAGTGGTTGTGGGGTTGAGCATTTACCTCCTGTTGTCTCGGACAGGGCCTTTTGGGTTTTTAGATATTCTTTATACGCCCTTGGCGATGATGATAGCGCAGGTGGTGTTAATCCTGCCGATCGCGATTGCGCTCTCGCGCCAGCTGTTGGAATCACTGCATCAAGAATATGCCTATTTTCTTTCATCGCTTGGGCTGTCATCATGGCGGCGCATGGTTGTGCTTCTGCAAGATGCCAAAGCCGGGCTTGTGACAATTGCGCTGGCTTGTGCCGGGCGTGCCTTATCTGAGGTTGGGGCGATTATCATTGTCGGCGGCAATATCAATCATGTGACACGGATGATGACCACAGCCATTGCGCTTGAGACCTCACGCGGGGAATTGGCGCTGGCCATGGCTTTGGGCATTATTTTGCTGACGATTTCGCTTGTGATTAATATTGCGAGCCAGCTTGTGAAATCTTATTTCGAGAGGGATAACCAGCATGTCTAACCCTCTTTTGCAAGCAAAGGAAATCGAAGTTATCAAAGGTGGTGCCGCGATCCTAAACACCATCAGCGTGGCAATCCATGCCGGCTCTGCCCATGTGATTATGGGTCATAATGGGGCGGGTAAGACAATGTTGCTCTATGCCTTGCATGGGCTGGTTGAGATTGCGTCTGGCAGCCGCGAGATGACCGCCGGTCTTGGCCAGAAACTCGTCTTTCAAAAACCTGTTTTATTGCGCCGGTCAGCAGCGGCCCATTTTGCCTTTGCGAGCGGTATCACAGCCCGCGCGGATATGATGGCGTGGTTTCACAAAGCCGATCTCGCCGATAAATGTGATGTGCCAGCCCGCCAATTATCCGCTGGCGAACAACAAAAATTAGCGCTGATTAGCGCGCTTGCCACACAGCCAGACATCCTATTTTTGGATGAGCCAACGGCCAATTTGGACCGTGATAGCACCAAAGCCATTGAAGCGATGATCACAGCCGCCAAACAAGACGGCACCGCGCTTGTGATGGTTAGCCATTCTGTGAGCCAAGCCAAACGATTGGCAGACCGCATTTGGTATCTAGAAGAGGGTCAGCTCTGTGATGATGAAGAGGCGGCCGCTTTCTTTGGCGGCACACACTCCGCGCAAGCTGATCGCTTTTTAGCGGAAACCTAGGCGCCTTTAGGCGCGCAAGCTCTTCAGATCAAGCGTCTCATCAGCGATTTGCGCCGCCTGCACAGGCTTATCTTGTTCTAAGCAGAATTTACCAATCATATAGGCTTGCGGATCATTGACCGATTCCACGGCCACAAGCTTGTCATGGGCGAAGGTCCATACAGAAAGGCCGCCTTCGCGTTTGCCAGCGCGTGAGATATGAACCACCTCATCGCCTGGGGCGGGCACAAGACCGGCTGATTGCAATTTGCGATCATATTGATCTGACCAAAACCAGGGGGCTTCGTCAGCCGGCGCTTTACCACCTGTGAATTGGCTTGCCACCATATGGCCGCTAAATTGCGCGTTATGGACAGATTCGACGCGGATAGGCCAGCGTCCCTCTGCCATCACATTATCACCAATCGCATGAATATGCGGATCAGATGTTTGATAAGAGTGTGAGGTCAAAATGCCATTGCCCACAGCAAGCCCTGCGTCTTCGGCCAAGGCCGTCTCTGGTATCACACCAATGCCAACCAGCAATAAATCACATGGGATTTGCCGCCCATCAGCAAGCGTGACCCCTGTAATATGCCCCTCTTCTGCGGTCAAAGCAGTCAGGCCTGTGCCTGTTAGGATGGTGACGTCATGGCCTTCATGCAAGGATTGATAATAGGACGAAATTGACGGTGAGGCGACGCGCGCTAAGAGGCGGTCTGCTGCTTCGACAACGGTCACAGATAGGCCATGTTTGCGCAGGCTTGCCGCAGCCTCAAGGCCAATATAGCCGCCGCCGACCACTACCGCCTGTGAGGCAGATGCAAGGTCTGTTTTCAAAGCTTTGGCATCTGCGCCATCGCGCAAGACATGCACGCCCTTGGCATCCATCTCAGCCATTGGCAAGCGGCGTGGCGCGGCGCCAAGGGCGAGGATCAATTCATCATAAGGCTGGCTCGTGCCATCAGAGAGCGTGAGCGTTTTGTCCGCGCGATGAATCGCGGTCACGTCCACCCCATCTTTCAGCGTAATATTTTGTTCTGTAAACCAGTCAGCGCGGCGCAGATAAAAGCTTTCTTCCTCTGCATTATCTGCCCCAAGATAGGCTTTTGACAGGGGCGGGCGTTGCAACGGCACACCTGCCAAGCGGTCAATCAGCGTGATAGGATCTGATGATCCCAATTGACGGAGTTTCTCAGCGCAGGAGATACCAGCATGGCTGGCGCCAATAATGACATAATGAGGCATTTTTCGTCTTCTCTAGTCAAAAACATACTTTCAAATCTGAAAGACTGGTGATAGCACCAGTATTATCAGCCACAAAGTAAATTTGGCGCGCAAGAGAAAAATATCCACCCCCACAAAACAGGACAGACATCATGGCAGATCGTCCCTATTACCAAAATTATATTAATGGCCAATTTGTTGATGGCGGCGCGGGCCGCTTGGCGGTGGATGACCCGGCAGATGGCAGCATTCTAGCCGAGATCGCGCTGGCTGATGCCGGTGATATTGACCGCGCAGTACAAGCGGCAAAAGCCTGTCATCAGGCGGGTGAATTTGCAGGGCTGCGCCCTGTGCAGCGTGGCCGTATGGTCCGCGCTATGGGGGATTACCTGCTTGCCAATTTAGACGAGATTGCCACCTTGCTAACCAAGGAAGCCGGCAAGCCTTATTGGGAATCGGTGATTGAGATTGAAGGCGCGGCACGTTATTTCGAATATTATGGCAATCAAGCGGAAACAGTCGAAGGGCGCTCTATTCCGCTTGGTGCTGACTATTTCGACTTTACCATCTATGAGCCGATTGGTGTGTCTGCGCAAATTATCCCGTGGAACTATCCCATTGAGATGACAGCCAGAGGCATTGCCGCCGCACTTG
>WTJA01000019.1 GCA_011524995.1 Alphaproteobacteria bacterium
CATCAGGGCCAAGCTGGCAGCCTTCAATGAGCGCACGATGGACTAGCAAGTCTGCATAACGACGAATGGGCGAGGTGAAATGGGCATATTTTACAAGTGATAGCCCATAATGCCCTTTATTTTGATTGTCATAAACAGCGCGTGCTTGGCATCGCAGTACGGCATCATTAACCATCTGCTCTTCTGGCTTGCCTTTGACCCCATCAAGTAATTTGTTGAAGATATGCGGCGTGATAACCTGACCTTTGGCGAAGGGAATAGATAAGGCATCGGCTAGCTCGTAGATGCCGTCTATTTTCTCCATATCTGGCCGATCATGCGTGCGATAGACACAAGGTTGGCCTTTGGCCTCAATCTCTTCTGCGGCGCATATATTGGCTAAAATCATAAACTCTTCGATAAGGCGGTGCGCTTCTTTTTGCGAGCGCAGGGTAATATCACAAGGCTGACCCGCGTCATTGAGGGAAACGCGTTTTTCTGGAATATCGAGATTCAGCGTGCCTCGTTTCGCGCGCGCTTCATTTAAGCCATGCCATGCGCCAAAAAGATGGTGCAAAGCGCCAGCGGGCGCGCCGATATCTTGTTCGTCTGCTAGCCCTTCGAATACTGTCTGTACCTGGTCATAGGTCAAGCGTGCATGGGACCGTATTAACGCGCGCATAAAGCGATGAGACTGCTTTTGCCCCTGCTGGTCCAACATAATTTCCACTGCCATAGTGGCTCTATCTTCATGCGGCACAAGCGAACATAGGCCGTTTGATAGTGTTTCAGGCAGCATAGGAATGACTGTTCCCGGCAAATAGACCGAATTGCCACGTTTCTGCGCCTCCAGGTCAAGCGGACTATCTGCGGGGACATAATGAGAGACATCGGCAATGGCGACTATCACACGCCAGCCTGATGCGGTTGGCTCTGCAAAAACAGCATCATCAAAATCTTTGGCATCAGCCCCATCAATTGTCACAAAGGGGAGGGCGCGAAGGTCTGTACGATTTTCCAAAACAGGTGGCTTTGCCGCTTCACTTTGCGCTAGGCACTCATCTGAGAAGTGATGGGGAATATCAAATTCTGTGATGGCCATTTGGATAAAGGCATCAGCTCTATCCATTGCGCCAAAATTACGTGTGATATGAGCGGCTTTGACAAAGTGTCCAGCTTTATCATCAAGTTCGGCTTCGACTAAATCATCCAACTGGGGAATATCGCCCCCTTTTTTGAGGGGAATGATTTGCCGGGCCCCTTTTTCTGATGATTCAATGCCAAGATAATCGCGAAACTTCACAACACGGCCAAAAATATGAGCTTTGCGCTCTGGCAGAACACGCAACGTATGCGCTTCATATTGGGACGGGCCGACTTGCATCACGCGCGCTAATATATGGGCACCTTCTTTTGGAATGCGGCCTCTTTTTCGCTCGGGAAATAGCCAAATTTCCACTGTTTCCAAATAATTAGGATCTACATCCTGAGATAGGATTTTTAGCGTCCCATACCCATCATCATCAAAGCCTGTCACTTGGGCCATAACGACCTCTGGTAGCTGTGTGGCAAGACGAATTTGCCGTTTCTCATCAAGAAAAACGATGCGTTTTTCAGCCATCTCCCTCACAAGTTGCTTCAGATCTGGGCGCATCACAACAGGCAGCGACAGCGCTAATGAGAGCTCTCGTAATTTAAGCGGCTTTACCGCGTCTGTCAGGGCGTCAAGAACCGCTGCTTCTGTTAAGGATGAAGGCATCGTCACGAAGCAGATGCTTTCTTTGCGGCCTTCTTGGCAGTTGCTTTCTTGGCTGTGGCTTTTTTGGCCGCCGCTTTTTTCTTTGTTGCCTTCTTTTTCGTAGCCGCTTTTTTCTTCGCCGCTTTCTTCTTAACAGGCGCCGCTGCTTTCTTCGCGAGCCATTCTAAGCCCATTTCAAGGGTGATGGTTTCCATCTCTGTGCCGCGTGGCACGGGGGCGCGCAGCTTATTATGCTCAATATACGGGCCAAAACGACCTTTTTTAAGCTCAACCACGCCGCCTTCTGGGTGATCGCCAAGCGGACGGCCTGCTTTTTTTGCGGCTTCGGCAAGGATGGAAACAGAACGATTAATGCCGATCATCAGCACATCTTCATCTTTCGGCAGAGATGTGAACTTGCCTTGATATTTCAAATAGGGGCCAAAACGGCCAATTGAGGCTTCGATGATATCAGATGTCTCTGGATGAGCGCCAACTTCACGAGGCAACGCTAACAGACCAAGCGCATAATCTAAATCAACCTCAGCCGGCGCTTTCCCCTTTGGAAGCGATGTGCGTTTTGGTTTTTTCTCATCTAAGGCACCCGCTTGCACATAAAACCCATAGGGCCCTTTGCGCAGATAAATCTCAGTATCAGCGTTATTCTTGCCTAATAGTTTTTCGTCTAAATCAGCACCATCTTCATTATCATTCTGGTTAATCTGACGTGTGTAACTACATTCAGGATAGTTAGAACAACCTATAAAGGCCCCGAATTTTCCTAATTTTAAGCCAAGGCGTCCGGTAGAACATTTCTGACAGACACGGACGATTTCACCATTCTCATTCGGTGTGAAAAAGACCTGTTCTAGATCTTGGTCGAGATGGTCGATCACATCGGTAATGGTAAGCTCACTCGTCTGATCAAGCGCGGCTTTGAAATCTTTCCAGAACTCAGCCAATAAAGACTGATACGGCATTTTACCATCAGAGACTTGGTCCAGCTTATTTTCGAGTTCAGCCGTGAAATCATATTCAACATAGCGGTCAAAAAACCGCTCTAAGAAGCTAGATGTTAGGCGACCACGATGCTCAGTGAAAAAGCGGTTTCTATCTTTTGAGACATAGCCGCGCTTTTCCAATAATTGCAAGATAGAGGCATAGGTGGAAGGCCGGCCAATGCCCTTTGCTTCTAGTTCTTTAACCAGGCTCGCATCTGTGTAGCGCGGTGGTGGCTGTGTGAAATGTTGCTCTGTTGTCGCCTCATTGAGGGTGATAGCATCGCCGCTTGTGACTTTTGGTAAAATGACATCCTTGTCATCGCCATCCGCGCCATCATCACGGCTTTCAAAATAGAGGTTTAAAAAGCCATCAAAGACAATCACCGAGCCAGTGGCACGCATCGCATGCGCGTCATCTTGTGATGCTAATTCAATGGCGGTCTGGTCAAGCTGCGCAGAGGCAAACTGGCTTGCCATGGCGCGCTTCCAGATCAAATCATAGAGACGGAATTGGTCATTATCCAGATAGGCACGCATTTGCGCCGGTGTGCGCTTGAAATTGGTTGGCCGGATCGCCTCATGCGCTTCTTGTGAGTTCGCAGCCTTGCTTTTATAAAATCGTGGTTTTTCAGGCAGGTAGTCTGCCCCATATTGGTCTTGGATTTGACCACGTAAGGCGTGAACAGCTTCCATCGACATCTGTACGCCATCAGTTCTCATATAGGTAATGAGGCCTGTGACCTCAGCGCCGACATTCAAACCCTCATATAATTTTTGGGCAATTTGCATCGTGCGTGTTGCAGAAAACCCTAATTTGCGAGAGGCTTCTTGTTGGAGGGTTGACGTTGTGAAAGGAGGGGCAGGGTGACGCTGAACACGTTTAGTTTTCACATCCTTCACGCGCCAGTCAGCTTGCTTGACCTGAGCCACAGCCTCATGTGCCGCCGCTTCATTGCCTAATGATAATTTGGTTAGTTTTGTATGGTTAAGATGCGTCAGGCGGGCGGATAGGGATTTTCCGTCCTTTGTTGTGAAAGCGCCATCAACATCCCAAAATTCATCAGAGATAAAACGCTCAATCTCTGCTTCACGTTCTACGATAAGGCGCAGCGCTACGGATTGCACGCGTCCTGCTGATTTGGCGCCAGGCAATTTTCGCCACAAAATAGGGGAGATGCCAAATCCTACCAGATAATCAAGGCCACGGCGCGCCAAATAGGCATCAACCAAGTCTGTGTCTAATTGACGTGGCTGATCCATCGCTTTGAGGATGGCGCTTTTTGTGACTTCGTTGAAGACGACGCGTTCTGTCTCAATCCCTTTGAGGAGGTTCTGTTCGCTTAACACCTCAACCAAGTGCCAGCTAATGGCTTCTCCCTCTCTATCAGGGTCAGTGGCAAGGATAAGCTTATCCGCTTTTTTGACGGCTTTTTTCAACTCAGTGATGCGCGGCGATGCCCCATCAGACACTTGCCACGCCATGGCAAAATTATCATCAGGTTTCACCGAGCCATCTTTTGATGGCAAATCTCGAATATGTCCATAAGAGGCCAGAACCTGATAGTCGCTACCCAGATATTTGTTAATGGTCTTCGCCTTGGCAGGTGATTCGACAACAACTAACTTCATACTAAAACCTTGCGACCTTACGTTAATTTTCAAAGTGAACAAATACGTTCAATTCATTGAAATATAACAATTTAAATTCGTAAGCACACGCGGTTCCCAGATAGAACAGTGACATGCCCTGCAATTTCTAATTCAAGCAATGCGACGCGTATGACCTGAGCAGAGACATGACACCAGCGCATCAATTCGTCAATATCAACTGGCTCGATTGTTAAATTTTCCAAGATCTTTTTTGAACTAATTTCAATCATAGTTTCGTCTATTTGAGTCAAATCAACCTCCCGTATGAGCGGCATGAGGGGGACAGATTCTGTCAAAGGTGATGCCAAATGGCGAATTACATCATCGACAGATGTCACTAATAACGCCCCTTGTTGAATGAGAAGGTTACAACCAGCCGCACGCTTATCAAAAGGAGAGCCGGGAACCGCAAGCACATCGCCACCGCGGTCACTCACCTCTCTTGCCGTAATAAGAGACCCTGATTGCTTGGCTGCCTCAATGACAATCACCGCTTTGGCCAGAGACGCGATAATGCGATTGCGAGCTGGAAAGGCGCGCGGGTTTGGCTGTGTGCCTGGCATCATCTCCGTTAGAATAAGGCCAGACTTGGCACAATTTTCATATAAATCTTTATTTTCTAGCGGGTAGATGACATCAATGCCGCAGGCTGTCACACCGATGGTGCCAGTGGCTAATGCGCCCAGATGCGCGGCTCTATCTATGCCGCGGGCAAGGCCAGATATAATACAATAGCCTGCTCTGCCAATCTCAGACGACCAGTCTTGTGCAATCTTACTCGCATTGAGGGAGGCGTTGCGTGCGCCGACTATGGCAAAACAGTCTTTTTTCAGAAGGGATAGGTGACCTTTTGCAAATATAACTGGCGGGGCATCATTAAAATGGGTCAAACGCTCGGGGTAATCTTTCGCCCCGCGCACTAAGATATGAACATTCAAAGATGCCATTTCATCCATGATGGCTTGGCATGAGGCGGCATCCGCGATGGTAAATTTGCGGCCTTGTCGCTTCCCAATATCGGGGAGGTGGCGCACAGCATTTTTGGCGTCGCCATATCGTGCGAGTAATAAGTTATAGGTAACAGGGCCTATATTTGGCGTGCGAATGAGCCTAAGCGCATTCAAAATTTCCGTCTCATCCATACGGATTTATAACAAGAGAAGGTTAAGAAAAAGTTAACGCCAGCGAATAAAACGACAGTTAGGCCGATTTTTTGAAAGATATTTTGCTTTCCGTCCCTGCAAGGATACGGGCGATATTTTCTCTGTGACGCCAGTAGGATAGGGCGGCGATGGCGCAAATATAGGGCCAACCATCAAAATAGAGGGCGCTTATCAATGTCGCTGTTGCAAAACCAGCTAGCGCAGATAATGAGCTTATGCGGAACAAAGCTGACATAATGAGCCATGTCACAGCCATCGTTAGCCCTGCCGGCCAATAGAGGACGGCGAGCGTCGCAATGGCGGTCGCCACGCCTTTACCGCCTTTAAAGCCAAGCCATAGCGGATAGCAATGACCAATCACCGCAGCAAGTCCGGCAACAGGGGCCAGGTCAGTCCATCCCAAAGCGAGCATGAGGGCAACGATGGCGCCCCCTTTACCAGCATCGCCAATAAGGGTGCCGAAAGCCGCCAATTTATGGCCGGTGCGCAGCACATTCGTCGCGCCAATATTACCTGATCCAATTTTACGGATGTCACCTAGGCCTGCCAGATAAGCGCAAACAAGCCCAAAGGGTACCGATCCTGCCACATAGCCTAGGGCGGCTGCTATTATCATTTCAGTCATTATGTATCCCCCCGAAAAATTAGCTTAGCCGTCGTGGCGCCATACCAAATCCCCGCCTACAAAATTATATAGTAATTTGCCAAAGGCCGGATGATGTTGGAAGGGGCTAATACGAGAACGAGACAAGAAGTTCTGTGTTTCAATTCTATGAGCGGCTCGTGGTTGGAAACAGATGATATCAGCCGGCAAGCCTGTTTCTAGCGACCCGCCAGAAATCCCTGTGATACGGGCAGGGGCGGTGCTAGCCAGTTCAATGGCACGGCTGAGCGAGAGTGTTTCATTTTCAACCAATGATAAGAGCATCGGGAACAGTGTTTCAATCCCAGACGCACCGCAAGCGGCAAAGCCAAATGGCTGGGCCTTGTCATCTTGGCTCACCGGCAAATGATCAGAGGCAAGTGCATCAATCGTACCATCTGCAAGACCACGCAAAATAGCAAGCCTATCCCCTTCAGACCGCAAAGGCGGGTTCAAGCGAAAGGCTGTGTTAAAGCCATTGACAGCCAGTTCGTTCAATAACGCATAGGCAGGCGCTGTATCACAGGTCACGGGCAAGCCTTCAGCTTTGGCACGTCTTACCTCATCCAAGGCAGCAGCCGTTGAAATATGGGCGACATGGTAGCGCGCTTTTGTGAGGCGCACCAATTCAATGTCACGCTTCACAATGATGCTTTCAGCCGCATCTGGAATGCCAATAAGGCCTAATCTTGTGGCGGTTTCGCCTTCATTCATCTCGCCCTTATCAGATAGCTGATAATCTTCACAATGATGGATAACGACCTTATCAAACATAGTGGCGTAGGTCAGGATCCGGCGCATCATCAAACTATCTTGAATAGAATGGGCGCCGCTTGCAAATCCAACTGCACCAGCTTCTGCCATCATGCCAAGCTCTGCCATCTCTTTGCCATTTTGCCCCTTTGTCAGGGCACCGTAGAGATGCAAGCGCGGCCCACCTGAACGAGAGGAGCGTAGCAGCAGTGAATCGATCATTGCCGCATTATCAATCACAGGATTTGTATCTGGTAGGCTTATCAATGATGTGACGCCAGACGCTGCCGCCGCCGCTAGGAGGCTATCAACCGTCTCCAAATGTTCTGCGCCAGGGTCTGCTGATTGGACACGCATATCCACCAGGCCAGGGCTCACACAAGCGCCCTTCAGGTCTATGACCTCATCACAGCTTTGCTCATTGCTGTAAGCACCAGTGCCAACAGCGGCGATATGTCCGTCTTTGATTACAAGAAAGCCAGCGTCGTCAATCTTCTGAACGGGGCAGATGATATGCGCATTTTTTAATAATAATGACATCTCATCCTCCTCTATTTCACCAGCGCCATCGAATGATAGAGAGCTTCGAGGCACGCCATTCTTGTCGCCACACCCATTTCGACCTGTTTTTGAATAAGGCTTCGTTCATGGTCGTCCGCAATGAGCGAGTCAATTTCAACGCCTCTATTCATCGGGCCAGGGTGCATAATCATCGCGTTTGGCGCAGCGTCCTGCAGTTTTTCACTATCAAGGCCAAACAGGTTGAAATATTCATGTTGGCTGGGGGTCTCGCGTCCTTCCATCCGTTCAGTCTGCAAGCGAAGCATCATTACAATGTCACAGTCTTTTATGCCTTCGCGCATATCATGATAGACACCGACGCCTAAATCACCGATTGATGGCGGCAAGAGGGTGGAAGGGCTCACAAAGCGAATTTCAGCCCCCAGACCACCTAATAAATAGAGGTTTGAGCGTGCAACACGGCTATTGGCGATATCGCCACAAATGGCAATGCGTAAGCCTTCAATATGGCCGAATTTACGCTTAATTGTGAGTGCGTCTAGCAAGGCTTGCGTGGGATGTTCACGGCGCCCATCACCGGCATTAATAATCGCCGCATCAACATGTTGCGATAACAAGTAAGGCGTGCCCGCGGCATGATGCCTGACAACCAAAATATCAGGATGCATCGCATTCAAGGTGGTTGCGGTGTCAATTAGCGTTTCGCCTTTTTTAACAGATGATCCAGCGACAGAAATATTAAGAACTGACGCGCCTAGCTTCTTTGCCGCAACTTCAAATGAGACTCTCGTTCTTGTGGAGTTTTCAAAGAACAGATTGACGATAGTAGACCCTTTTAAGGTCTGCTCGACGTCTTGTGTCATATGATCGGCAAAATAGCTCGCTCTATCAAGCAGCTGGTGCATCGTCATGACTGACATGCCTTCAATGCCAAGCAGATGTTTCGCGGAGAGAGTAACGGGCGCAGGTATGGTGTTTGTAGTCATGCCAGATTTCTATCCTGATTGATGCGAAAAAGCTAGCTAATTTAGCCCTGTTCGCTTGATGAGAGGACGTCAAAGGCAGATTGTAAAATCCAAGTTGCAGCAAGGGCATCTCGGCGCGCATGGCGTTTTTGACGTGTCATATCTGCTGCAATCATCGCACGTTCAACAGCAGCGGTAGACAGACGCTCATCATGAAGAATGATTGGAATATCACGCATCCGCATAAAGGCATGGCAAAAATCCCTCACAGAATCACAGCGCGGGCCTGTTGTGCCATCCATATTGAGGGGCCAGCCAACAATGAAGCCGCCAATGCCCAACTCATCCATCTCGGCGATGAGGTCATTCATATCTTTGGTGAATTTCGTCCGCCACAAGATACGGTGAGGGGTAGCGATTTGATGTGTCGCATCACCAATGGCGAGGCCAATGGTCTTTTTGCCAATATCCAATCCCATGAATTTTTGGCCAGCTAAAAGCGCGTTTTGGGCATCTGAAAGGTTGCGAATAGGCATAGTCAGTGATAAGTCAGCACATAGATAATTTCATTACTAGCATAGGG
This sequence comes from Alphaproteobacteria bacterium, assembly GCA_011524995.1. GTDB lineage: Bacteria > Pseudomonadota > Alphaproteobacteria > Puniceispirillales > Puniceispirillaceae > UBA685. Next base: position 8,998 of record WTJA01000019.1, read on the forward strand.
AGTGGCACAAACCATGTCCATTGACAAGGCCACAGTCGAAAAGATTGCGCGTCTCGCACGTTTACGTGTGCCAGAAGAGCGTATGATGCCAATCGCAGGTGATTTGAACCGCATTCTGAATTGGATTGAAGAATTGAATGAAGTGCCAACTGACGGCGTAGAACCTCTGGCCAGTGTCACGGGGCATAAATTGCCTATGCGCCGCGATGAAATTAGTGATGGTGACATTCAAGACAAAGTGCTGGCAAACGCGCCAGAAGAAGCAAGCGGCTTTTTTGTTGTGCCGAAGGTTGTAGAATAATGAGCTCTTTACTAGATTTTACCGCCAAACAGGCGCGCCAAGCGCTGGAAAAAGGCGATTTCACGGCATCAGAATTAGCCAAAGCCTATCATGATGCTGCCGCTGAAACAAAAGCGCTGAACAACTACGTTGCTATGGATGAAGACAAAACCATGGCGATGGCGGCGCAAAGCGATGCGGCCTATCAAGCCGGTAAGGCTGGGGCGCTTGAAGGGATCCCTGTTGGGGTAAAGGATTTATTCTGTACTTCCGGTCTCGCAACAACAGCATGTTCGGCCATTTTAAAGGATTTCATCCCGCAATATGAATCAACAGTGACCGCCAATTTATGGGCTGATGGCGCTGTTATGATTGGCAAGTTGAATTGTGATGAATTTGCCATGGGTTCAGCCAATGAAACATCAGTTTTTGGACCAGCTGTAAACCCTTACAGTGCTGTTGATGGCCCAGCATTGGCTGCTGGTGGCTCATCTGGCGGCTCTGCCTCTGCGGTGGCAGCACGCTCTGCACTGCTCGCAACAGGCACAGATACAGGCGGTTCTATCCGGCAACCAGCGGCGTTCTGCGGGGTTGTTGGTATGAAGCCTACTTATGGTCGTTGTTCACGGTGGGGTGTGGTCGCCTTTGCCTCATCCCTCGATCAAGCGGGGCCTTTTACAAGAGATGTGGATGATTCAGCGATGATGTTCCAATCAATGGCAAGCCATGATGTGAAGGACTCCACCTCTGCCAATGTCGCCATGCCAGATTTAGACGCGGCGATGGCTGCGGGTATCAAAGGGATGAAAATCGGTATCCCGGCTGAATATCAGATGGATGGTATGGATCCTGAAATCATCACGCTTTGGGAACAAGGACAGGCCTGGCTCAAAGAGGCAGGCGCAGAGTTAGTCCCTGTCTCGTTGCCGCATACGAAATATGCATTGCCGACTTACTATATCATTGCACCAGCTGAGGCTTCATCGAACTTGGCACGATATGATGGCGTGCGCTATGGCGCCCGTATCGAAGAGGGCGGCTCGCTTGATGATATGTATGAAATGACAAGAGCCGCTGGCTTTGGTGATGAAGTGCAACGCCGTATCATGATCGGCACCTATGCGCTATCAGCTGGCTATTATGATGCGTATTACCTCAAAGCGCAAAAGGTTCGTCGTCTCATCCGCAATGATTTTGATGAGGCCTATAAGACTGTAGATGCGATTTTGACACCTGCCACACCAACAGCGGCGTTCCCGCTCGGTGTGAAACAGGATGATCCGATTACCATGTATCTCAATGATGTGTTCACAGTGCCAGCAAACTTGGCGGGTATCCCAGGTATCTCTGTGCCTGCTGGCTTTACATCAAATGGCCTTCCTCTTGGGTTGCAAGTTCTCGCAGACGCCTTTGCAGAGGATAAGTTATATGCTGTTGCAAAACAGCTAGAATTGGCAGCGAATGTCTCGCAGACGCCAACACAGATGGCAGGAGGACGCTCATGAGCAATCTCGTAACTGGCCGTACAGGTGAATGGGAAGTTGTGATTGGGATGGAAGTTCACGCCCAGGTGAGCTCACAATCAAAGTTGTTTTCTGGCGCGCCAACACGCTTTGGCGCTGATCCAAACCAAAATGTGTCATTGGTTGATGCCGCCATGCCTGGCATGTTGCCTGTGATTAACGAAGAATGTGTGCGTCAGGCTGTTCGCACGGGCTTGGGTCTAAACGCGCAGATCAACACCTATTCGGTGTTTGACCGTAAGAATTATTTCTACGCTGATTTACCGCAAGGCTACCAGATTAGCCAGTTTAAACACCCGATTGTCGGTGAGGGCGCGATTACCATTGACCTCAAAGATGGTAGCTCAATCGAGATTGGCATTGAACGTCTGCATCTAGAGCAAGATGCCGGTAAGTCGATGCATGACCAGCATCCCTCAAAGAGCTATATCGATTTGAACCGCTCAGGTGTGGCATTGATGGAAATTGTGTCAAAGCCTGATATTCGCAGCGCTGAACAAGCTGGTGCTTATATGAAGAAATTGCGGTCTATTGTGCGCTATCTCGGCACATGTGATGGCAATATGGAAGAAGGCTCAATGCGCGCTGATGTGAATGTGTCAGTCCGCCGCCCTGGTGATGAGCTTGGCACACGTACAGAGACTAAAAATTTGAATTCTGTGCGCTTCATCATGCAAGCCATTGATTATGAAGTGCAGCGTCAGATTGAAATTATCGAAGATGGCGGGACAATTGACCAGGAAACACGTCTGTTTGATACCAATACAGGCATGACACGGGCCATGCGTGGCAAAGAAGATGCGCATGATTACCGTTATTTCCCTGATCCTGATTTGCTGCCATTAGAATTTACAGATGAGTTTGTATCTGAGCTGCAAGCTGACCTGCCAGAATTGCCTGACCAGATCAGAGCGCGCCTTGTGGGCGACTATGGGCTGTCATCTTATGATGCGGCAGTGATCACAGAAGAAAAAGAAACAGCAGCCTTTTATGAGGCCGCAGCAGAGGGGCGTGATAAAAAGCTTGTGGCCAACTGGATGACCGTTGAGTTGTTTGGTGCCTTGAATAAAGCAGGCAAATCCCTTGGCGATAGCCCTGTTTCTCCGCAGCAATTGGGCGGTCTTGTAGAGTTAATCTCTGATGGCACAATCTCTGGCCGAATTGCCAAAGATGTGTTTGCTGAGATGATGGAAACAAGCAAAGATGCAGCTGTTATCATTGAAGAAAAAGGCTTGAAGCAGGTCTCTGATAGTGGCGCGATTGAAGCGCTGATTGATCAGGTCTTGGCTGATAACCAGGATAAGGTTGAAGAATATCGGGGCGGTAAAGATAAGCTCTTTGGGTTCTTTGTTGGTCAAACAATGAAACTATCAAAGGGGCAAGCCAACCCCGCTATGGTGAATGATTTGCTCAAATCGAAATTGGGCTAAATATACCGGATAAACTAATTAAGAAAGGCACCTTTACGGTGCCTTTTTTATAGGCTGGCGCGCTGTGCCGCCGGCGTGATGGCGGTATCTTTTTCCCAATAAGGCTGCTCGCCAAATTCTTCGACAAGATAGTCAAGAAAGGCCTCAATCTTGGGGCGGCGATAACTATTTGATTTATAGACCGCGATAATCGGCACATCTTCCTCAATCAAATCATCCATAACCGAGACCAAAGAGCCTGATTGCAAGCGGCTCGACACGATATAAGACGGCAACATCGCAAGTCCGCCATCATTCAGCGCGGCTCTCATAATCGTATCACCATTATCAAAGCGCATCTGGCCATTCGCACGGAAGGTATATTTGCTGCCATCTGGATTATGGAAATGCCATTCATTCGCCGAATGACCAAAGCTATGGGTGATGAGCTGGTGACGCGCTAAATCAGCGGGCTCTGTTGGCGTTGAGAATTTTTCCAAATAGGTGGGGGAGGCGACTAATTTGCGGCTATTGGGCGCAAGGATACGGTTTTCGACCCCTGTCGCATTATTGGGCTCTGCAATCTCAATCGACACATCAATATCAGAGTTTTTATCAAAGGGTCTGTCAGATGAGATAAGGTCTAGCGTCAGCTGGCGATGGCGCCGGCGAAATTTCGGGATGTGCGGCGCAATATGGCGATGCGCAAAACCAGCCGCAGAGCTCACACGCAATAGCCCCCTGACTTGTGAGGAGGAGGATGAAATCATCGTTTCAGCTTCGACAATCTCGCCCAGAATCTGATTGCATCGCTCAAGATAATCCAGGCCCACCTCGGTTAATTTCAGCGACCTTGTGGTGCGCTCAATCAATAATGTGCCGAGGTGGTTTTCAAGCGCGGCAAGATGCTTTGAGACCACAGACGGGGTCATATCCAGATGTTCGGCCGCAATTTTAAAGGAATGATTGGTGGCAATCGCGACAAAGACACGCATCGCTGTCAATTGATCCATGGGCTGCTCACTCCTTGTGCTTGGCTGTTCTCATTATAGCATAGCGTATCGAGGGTTGAGAAGGGGGAGGGCCGCCCGCATTTTGGGGGTAAAATGACGCTAGTTAGAGGCGCGAGGGACGGGGGCAACGGACCCTTTTTTATTTAAGGTTAAAACATGCCAAAATCACGCAAAGTTGATTTGACAATTTGTATGGGGCGCATTAGGAAGAAGGGGCATACGCCGTGGGGCAATAGCCCACTTCAACGATTGACCCTTTGCGGAGGGGTGGCCGAGTGGCTGAAGGCGGCGGTTTGCTAAATCGTTAAAGGAAGAAATTCCTTTCGGGGGTTCGAATCCCTTCCCCTCCGCCATTTTTCTCTCAAAATCATCTAGATCGCATTACTGTGTTAGCGATGACATGATGGCCGTAAAAATGGCGATGACGGCTATTACAATCAGAAACACGTATGTGACTTTCATCGCATCATGTAGCAAAGCGGAACACAAAATAATTGTGCCGTTTACGCCATAGAAAAAAAGATAAAATAATAGCGACCATGGGAACAATACCACCATCAGGATAGACAGCAGTGCCCACCGCCAAAATTCCATAAGCAGGAAGGGATGTTCGCTTTCTCTATGTTCCTTCTTTTTGTGCGTCTGTGTCATGTGGAGTCAGTCCTGTTTGCTAGCTGTCTTCACCTTGTCTCGCCAATGACACTGTAGGAAGACACATGACCCAAATATGACAGCAGGCATCATCCCGTTGCTCCTGCATTGAGTAAAATCCTTGTGACCTCTATCAGGTTTCTCTCGGCCGCAAGATTGAGTGCGGTTAATCCTCTTTTGTCTTTGGCGTTTAAATCGGCGCCTGCGGTAATCAAAAACGTTATTAGGTTAATATGGCCCATAGCCGCCGCGATGTGCAGCGGCGTTTGTCCTCTGGCATTGCGTTCATTTATCTTTTCGCCTTCTTCTAACAACAGGCTAATCTCTGCCATATCTCCGGAGCGGGCCGCATCATGTAGCGGGCCTGCTTGTGCCAGTGTCACCCAAAAAAGGGCGCCTATGATGATAAGCTTAATGACATGTGTCATGGCTGTGCGTCGCTCTGTTGTTTGTCAGAGTATAGAGGGCATTAACCTTTTGCGCCAAATGCTCCCCATTCATGGCTTGATAGCTGATGCGCCATCAAAAATGATACAGAAAGTGATTTATTCGGTGGACATCTCGTTCAGTTCGCATCATATAAGGGGCA
>WTJA01000089.1 GCA_011524995.1 Alphaproteobacteria bacterium
GCGTCATCACATCATCACGGCAGATGGCTGGACCCTCCTCCCCCCAGCCACTGCTGCCATCCGAACTCATGACACAATGGTGAAGAATATGGATCAGTTAATGGAATATCAGCGCAGCATGATGAATGGTTTTGTTGGCCGTTTCGTAAAAAGAATGCAGGTTGCAAACACATGTCGCGCGCTTCAAGGCCTCGACGACAGAACACTTCGTGACCTTGGCATCCACCGCGCTCAAATCAAGAGCTACGTGAATGACATGTACACCAAGTAAGCGTCACGCTACTTGGAACCAGATTTGATTGGGCTTGTAAGGTTACGACTTTTTTCTCCTCCCTCAAAAGCGTAACGCCAAAAGACAATCATGACAGAGCCCTGACAATAATTTTGTCAGGGCTTTTTTGTTACCTGCTTACCTCTTTCTCACTAGCCGCTTGCCTAATATCACCCGTCGACGCGAGAGAGGCCATAACAGGCCGCCTCATCGCTGTTAGCGCTAACCGTTTTATCAAAGCCTGCCTTCGTGCCCCTGCCAGCTTATGCAAGGGGGCATCGCGATGAATGTGGCAATCAAACCCGTCCGTTACAATAATACCGCACTGGCTGTCATCTGGTAGAATATCCAAGGGAAATTCATCACCCACAGCAAAATAGAGCCGGTCAGTCCAGGGTATATAATCTTGCCATTTTTGATCAGCCCGAAAATCAGCAACAGATGATTTAATCTCAATCATGATAATCTCGCCATCTTTTGCCAAACAGGCGATGTCAGGACGTTGGCCTGTTGTCAGCGTAAATTCAGCCAAGCAGCCATAACCAGCCTCGGTGAAATAGCGCATCACTGCTGCGCAAATGCGGTTTGCATCCATCACTGCCCCCTATTCTTGCACTCTCACGGTAGAAAGAGGCTTATGGCAAGGCAATCAAAACCTCGTTGCGCCGCATAATATCAGGGGTCCAAGGTCCATTATAGACCGCATACTGGGCAGCGCCATCATCTGGTAAACCAGCCTCCTTCAATGCAGCCCGTAGCTTGGCTTCATGGCTAGCGAAATGTGCTTCTGCACGTCCACCATTCGCCGGCCCATTAAACCTGATGGCGGCATAGCGCGCTGCTGGCACCTCGGCCAATGCCACATAGGGGCTCATTGGCGCTGGTAGGTCAGATTTTTGATAAGAGTGCGGCATAAAAAACCGCACCTGCCAGACATCATCTTTGCGTGTTGTGCTAACAGGCGACGTCATACCGATGCGAAGCCCGTCTTCATTGCTGCCAAAAATATAGCCTGCCAACGGGTCAAAAGCACGATTGGCAGCCCCCCGCCAGCTTTGGCTCTCCACCTGAACGTAGGCGACAAGCGAGGCATCATAGGCCCGCAATTCTGCCCCCACCTCACGTAAAGCCGCAGGCGTGTCCATAATCTGATAGGTCGGTCCGTCATCTGCCATTGCGTGTGATACCCCAAAGACAAGTAGTAACGCCCCAATAAGGCTCTGCCTTAGTCGTCTGTGCCAAAACATAATCATATTATTATTACGCACCTCGCCGCGCTCTGGCTTTCTGCGATGCGAGAGAGATTTAGAAAAAACGAAATTTGTCACTTGCTCGAAAGGATTAAACTTGCGATTCTCTCATGCGGGAGTGAGATGCAATACAGGACCATGAGACTATGATTGAAACTCTCTATGTAAAATATGGCAGTCGCCTTACCAGCGGTGTGTCCGAGTATTTATATGACTATCTTTTAGAAGATGATGCGCTACAGCCATTCTTTGCGACTGTTGATATGGATGGGTTAAGAGATCATATGGCCGCCTTTCTAGGCAGCCTGACAGGCGGGCCAGACATCTATGAAGGGCGCTCAATGGGGGAAGCGCATGCCGCCTATGAGATTAGCGCCCGTCATTTTCAGGCAGTCGCAGAACATCTCGCAAAGGCACTTGATGATGCCGGCATTGAAGCGGCAGATAAAGACATCATTCTCACGGCTGTCAGTGGCCTAGCCCCGCAAATCATCAATCATCACTAGGTTCAGCTTGCTAGCGCATGCCCTAACACAGCGCAGCCTGACAAAAGGGTCAGCGTGACTATCAGCCGTTTAAATTGCGCATCGCGCAAGTGCTGAAACAGCCACAATCCCGCACGTGCGCCAATCATCGCACTCGCTACGGCGATAAGGCTATGCGCTATCAATGAGGGTTGCTGATAGCCCCCTTGCCACCATAGCAAGAGGATGGCCAAGCTCACCATCACCATATTATAGGATTGAATAACGCTACGCATTTCACCTTTGGGAAGGGAACGCATGGCTAGCCACATGGTCGGCAACGCGCCAGATAATGAGGCCAGACCGCCAAGGAACCCGCCCACAGCCCCGATGATACGATCACAATAAGGGTAAGAGCCACCAAGATGAGGCAATTGATTCGCAAAGGTGAAATAGCCGCCATAGCCAACCAGCATCACCCCCACCATCAGCCGCAACAAGCTCGCATCTATCACCGCTAGGGCCAGGACACCAAACGGCACACATAACATCCCCGGCAGAATAAAATGTGCGGCCAATTGCCATGAGGCACGAAGCTGTGACCGTACCGCCCATAGCCCCATCAGCCCACCGACAAATGACATGAGGAATATGATGGCCACTGCCTCTGCGGGCGATAGGATGGCGAGGAAAAACCCAAGCGCAAAGAGCGCGGTTCCAAAGCCTGCTAAGCCATTCACAAATCCGCCGACAAAGCCGCCTAACACTAATAGAACATAGAATAACACCTCGGCCCCTTTCTTTTTCTACGGCAAGGCTTGGCTGATAGCATCAGCTACTTTAGTCTAGCATGCTGATGCCAAAGAGCGGAGAAATGAATGCCAAGCCTTTATGTGGATGCTGATGCCTGCCCCGTGAAAGAGGAGATTGCAAAAGTGGCCATCCGCCACCAGATGCCAACTATTATGGTCTGTAATGGCGGCATCCGCCCTCACCCTCATCCGCTTATCGCCTTGCAAATCGTGCCATCTGGCCCTGATGAAGCGGATAAATGGATTGATACCGAAATTCAATCGCAAGATATCCTTATAACAAATGATATTCCGCTAGCGGTAAAGGCGGTCGCAAAAGGGGCCTTTGTCTTGCGTCCCGATGGCTCTGTCATTGATGAAAAAAATAGCGGCATGATACTTGCCAGCCGCGACTTGATGGCTGATATTCGCAGCTCAGATCCCTTTCACCAGAGCAAAGGGCGCCCCTTTAGTAAAGCTGATAGAGGGCGGTTTAGCCAAATGCTTGACCAGCTATGCCGCCGCGCAAACTCATAAGGACCCCGCAGATATGACATCTCGCTACATCTATAAAATTTGCCCAAGCACTATCTGGGATGACGCTGAGGCAGCCGGCTATTTTGAAGGTGCAGGTATCGACTTAGTCGATGGCTATATTCATTTCTCAACCGCAGCACAGGTGGCTGAGACCGCACATCTACACTTTACCGCGCAAGACGGCCTAAGCCTGATTGAGATTGATAGCCATAAGCTTGACATTACCTGGGAGGCGTCTCGCGGCGGGCAGTTATTCCCCCATCTCTATGAGAGGCTTCCGCTATCAGCTGTGGTGCAAAAATGGTCCCTCGCCGTAGGGGATGATGGCCGCCATATCCTTCCTGCTTTTACACAAGAATAAGAGAGCGTTATGAGTGATAACCCAACCCTTGATCAAATGAATCAGATGATTGAAGCCATTTTTGTGAGGACTGATCAGTTTCTGGCAACGCATGGGCTGGCGCAACCTGGCGATCGTACAGGATTTGTTGAGCTGTTGCGTCTGGTTTTTGATGCTGATGAGGCAGGGCGCGCCATTTATGCGTCAATGAATGATGAGCTGTTTGACCAGCTCTGGAAAATGTATCAAGGCCGCAATAAGGGCGACGTTGCCTTTGATGTGAGCCACTAACGCAAAACAGCGCCCCTTTTTCAAGGTGGCGCTGCTTTTGCATAAGATGGTGGAGCGTACTAGGATCGAACTAGTGACCCCCACGATGTCAACGTGGTGCTCTCCCGCTGAGCTAACGCTCC
>WTJA01000028.1:0-81907 GCA_011524995.1 Alphaproteobacteria bacterium
CACCATCCCTTTGCATGACACAACAAAATGGCGCCTAGGCTATCACTTCACAACAAGCCAGTAATGTTATGCAATAGCCCATCTGTCTTTTGTCATCACTTTTGTAAATTATTATTTTAATTTTCCAATTATGTCTGTAAAGTTATTTACAAACCAAGTCGCGTTCTTTTGCTTAAGTAGCTGCTTATTAATGATAAATAGGTTTTTGATATGAAATTACTGCTAGGTGCTCGGATTCAGTCCTACCGTAAACAAAACAAATTATCACAAGCCGAACTAGCAAAACGTGTTGGTATTTCTGCGTCTTATTTGAATCTAATTGAACATGATAAACGAACAGTGGCAGGCAAATTATTATCTGATATTGCACGCCATTTAGGGGTGCGCGCCGATCAGCTCTCACGCGGTATCACAACAGATATGATTGAGCGGTTGCAACAAGCGGCACGGCGCTTTGCCTCAGAGCGCACATCGCAACCTGCTGAGCTTGGTCAGATTGAACAATTTGTGACACATTTCCCGGGATGGGCGCATTTACTTGATAAGCAAATTAAGGCACATGAAGCTGGCGAAAAACTCAATGAGCTACTGTCAGACCGCATGTCTCATGACCCGGTTCTTGCCGAGTCGCTTCATATCATGTTGTCTAATATCACTGCGATTCGCTCAACATCTGAATTGCTGACGTTACAAGGCGCGATGGCAGATGAGCAACGCGCCAAATTTACACGCAATATTTTTCAAGAAAGTAAAAGGCTATCAACCACTGCCGAAAAACTATTGTTACATTTTGATAGTAAAATTAGCCTCAGTGCACCAGAGGCAACGAGCGCGCCAGCAACTGAGGTGCGAACAGCGATTGATGAGCATCAAGCTGACGTGCAACCAAACCTTCCGGCCTCGATAGTCAGAGATGAGGCATTCCAACATGTTCGGGAAGTCATCACCGCAGAGAGCGTGGTTAATACGCTGAAACATCATCACAGCGATCCCTTTGCCATCGCCGCCTATTTCGACTTATCGCCGCGCCTGACCTTTTATCGGCTCAGCGAATTAGAGCCGCATGAGATGCTACCTGCCTTTGGCTTGTTGGAAATCGACAATGCCTCTGGCGTTTTACATCGCAAAGAAATCGGTGCTTTGCGATTACCATCACGGTCAGGAGCGTGCCCTAGATGGCCAATTTACCGCGCCTTGTCCTCACCAGGGCATCCTGTGATGATGCGTATGCACATAAATTCAGGGGAATTTGTAAATGCCTTTGCGATTGCAGAAAGTGATGAGCGTCGTCATATCCACCTACCGCCGCTGACCAAAGCCGTCATGATCTATACTGAAATGACGGCGCCGCGCCCTGATAGCTATGTGCCATCGGTCAATGTTGGATTCCATTGTTCGATTTGCGCGCGCACAGATTGTGGCGATAGACGAGAAACATATGCCCTTCTCTCAGAGGGATAACTCATGATTTTATTGGTAGCCATTTCGCACAGCAGCAAATTTTGCGGTGGAACGTAGATCTTGCTGTAATTTTCTGGCACACTCGACCCTTAGGGGAGAGGAAATTATGGTTCGAATTTGTGTGATTGAGGATGAGCCCAATATCATAGAAGCCATGCGCTATCTATTTGAAAGCGAAGGCTGGGAAGTGGCGGTTGTCTCTGATGGCGCTAAGGCTGTTGCGGCTGTGCATGAGATGCGCCCGTCGCTAATTGTCTTAGATTATATGCTGCCAAATCAATCAGGGCTCGCTGTGGCGCGTGAATTGCGAGATGACAAAGCCACAGAAACACTGCCTATTTTGATGCTATCAGCCAAAGGTCAGCATAAAGATAAAGAACAAGCGCAGCTTGCGGGCATTAATTTATTTATGACAAAACCCTTTGCCAATAGCGACCTGCTCGACAATGTAAAGCAGCTCTTGGCAGCGAATGCCACATGATGATGCGCCAATGATTCAAAAGCTATCAGCCGCTACTACTTTATTTGCGCTTTTATTTTTCATCACACCCTTGGTGAATATTGTCATGATACCAGCTGATTTATTTTCCTCAGCCATGTTATTATTCGGCTGTTGGCTTGGCTTGATTATCACGGCGTTCTTAACAAGCCGGCGGCCAGCACAAGATGACCCTCTGTCACAGGAGCCGGACATCTCATGAGCAATGCACAAATTGTTGTCCTTGTTGCTGTTATCTATGCCATGGCGCTTTTTGCAGTTGCTTATTGGGCTGATAGCGCGGTCAAATCAAATCGCAAACCGCTGCTATCATCGCCGCTCATTTATACTTTGTCCTTATCTGTCTATTGTACCGCCTGGACCTTTTATGGCGCGGTCGGCTCAGCCGCGCGGAATGGCTTTGAATTTTTGGCGATTTATTTAGGACCGACCATCATCTTTGTGGGGTGGTGGTGGTTTTTGCGCCGGCTTGTGAAGATTGGGCGCACTGAAAAACTCACCTCCATCGCTGACTTTGTATCAGCCCGCTACGGCAAGTCGGTGTCACTGGCGGCGATCACAACGATTATCGCCTTGATAGGTGTCACGCCTTATATCGCGCTCCAGTTGCAATCTTTGACTCTCTCTTTTTCAGTTTTTGCGCAAACAGAAGATGCTGCCGCAGCGACAGGATGGCAAGATATTACGACGCTTTCGATTGCGCTTGGCTTAGCTGTCTTCATCGCTATGTTTGGGACGCGCAACCTGAACGCCTCAGAGCGTCATGAAGGGGTGGTGACAGCCATTGCGCTTGAGGCGGTTGTAAAACTTGTCGCACTTGTGACAGTTGGTATTGCCGTTTGTTTTTGGATTATTGATGATCCCACATCGATCCTAACCGATGATGTTTTATCGCGGCTTGAGACCAACACTATCTTTTCAAGCCGCTGGGCCACTCTCATTTGTCTGTCTGCTTTTGCGATTTTCAGCCTCCCGCGCATGTTCCAAGTCTTGGTTGTGGAAAATCAATCTGAACGCCAATTAGCGCTCGCCTCTTGGGCCTTTCCTGGCTATTTGCTGCTGATGTGTTTGTTCGTCATGCCAATCGCTCTGTTTGGACTTGGCACAGGCGGGGCAGAGGCAAACCCAGATCTGTTTGTGCTTACTGTGCCTCTCTCGCAAGGCTATGACGGCCTTGCCATACTTGCGTTTCTGGGCGGGTTTTCATCTGCGACCTCAATGGTCATTGTGGCTGCCTTGGCGCTTGCAACGATGGTATCTAACCACCTTGTCTTACCGTTGATCCTCACCAGCCAAGGCTCCCAAACCCGCAGCAGCAGTGATTTACGCATCTTGACGAAAATCACCCGACGTTTGACGATTTTTCTTATTTTGGCCCTTGGTTATTTCTATTATCGTCTTACCGGCGGCACAGAGGCGCTAGCCTCTATTGGTTTGATTTCTTTCCTTGGTGTGAGCCAGATTGTCCCCCCGCTCTTTGGCGGTATGATCTGGCGCGGTGCAACCAAAAAAGGTGCGATTGCTGGTGTTGTCACGGGCTTTATTTTATGGGCTTACACCTCATTTTTACCAAGCTTTGAGGGGCGCTTTATCCTCAGCGAATATGTGCTTGAAAATGGCCTATTTGGCTTATGGCTTTTGCAACCTCAGGCCTTATTTGGCGTGATGATCGAAGACCCGCTTGTTCATGCCTTTATCTGGTCATTAGGCAGCAATTGCGCAGTCTTTATCCTGGTATCACTCGCCACACAACCAAGCGATATGGAACGCTTACAATTTGCGGTATTCCAAGCACAGCCCTCTCCTGCCACGAGACGGTCCCTATTTCATGAAGGCGCATCTGCGCATGAATTACTCGCCCTATCCCAGCGTATTTTAGGACAAAAGGATGGCTCTGGCTTTTTCCGCAAAGCCGCCCGGTCACAGGGTATCGAAAATGGGCTGCCTCACATTACGACTGATTTCTTAGAATCGCTTGAAAAGGAATTTGCCTCGCTAGTGGGAGCAGCCACAGCGCAAGCCATGCTGAGCCCCTTTGTGGGACGTGGCGCCTTATCTGTGTCTGAAATCATCGCGCTCGCGGATGAACAGGCCGCGTTGCGCACCTATTCCGTCGCATTGGAAGACAAATCAAAAGAGCTCACTGATACCGCTGTGCAACTACGCGCTGCCAATATGCAATTGGTTCACCTCGGTCAACAGCGCGATCAATTTCTGACATCGGTTAGTCATGAATTACGCACCCCCATGACATCGATTCGCTCTTTTTCTGAAATCCTGAAATCAGAGCTATCTGAGAGCACAGAGAAATCAGCTAAATTTGCCACTATCATCCATGATGAAAGCCTGCGCCTTACAAAATTGCTCGATGAAATTCTTGATATTAGTTTCTTAGAGAGTGGGCAGCCCGTCCTACATGCGAAGAGTGTTGGACTATTGGATATTTTCAAGCGCGCCAGTGCAGCAACCGCTGCCTTGCAAGAAGAGTATCAGGCGCGCCTCCACCTCCCTGATACAGATGTAACGATAACAACAGACCCTGATCGCCTGGTCCAGCCCGTGATTAATCTGATCGCCAATGCCATCAAACATAATAAGTCAGACCCACCAGAAATCTGGTTACATTTACGTACAGATGCGGCGGCTGAGACAGTGACCATAGACGTGCAGGATAATGGGCAGGGCATACCAGCGCTTGATCAAATTGATATCTTTGAAAAATTTGCAACAGCAGGTACAGGGGGACGATCGGGTGTTGGGCTAGGTCTGCCTATCTCAGCCCAGATTATCAAATTGCTAGGTGGCGAGATCAAAGTACAAAATAATAAGGTTGGAGCCTGCTTTGTTATCACCCTGCCTTATCATATGCCGCAAGATATAACAGAATAGCCTGCCTGTTCTCACGGTTTTGTAGCCCCAAAACGCGTCAAATGGGCAAGTTGTCACTCCAGTTAATACTATTCATGGGTCCAATTCAGTATTTTACTTGCGATATGTGGTCTTCCCATGATGGGCTGAAGATGTATTAGTGATAACTTATGCGTTCACCTGTGGTGACGTCGTGATAATAATCGGGGGATGTTATCAGTCATTCAATATCTTTGTGGATAGTGCCGCTTCAGCGCCGTTATGACACCAACACCCCCAGAAATAATGCTGTTCAAGGATGAGTTATCACTGGACGGAAAAGAACATTTTAAAAAGAGGTTAATGCCTCTAGGGTAAAGTAACAGCTTCCAGAGCATTGGCAAAATCATCTCAGAAGAAAGATGGGCCAGCGCCGCGGACCGAAATTACAGCCCCACCCCCCTCAGCCAGCCGCCTTATGTCTGGGGGTGCTGTAAAAAAACAAAAGGCAAAAAGACGACGAGGGAGGAGAACCATGTCGAAATTTTCTAAAATGATTAGTGGTGTTGCAGCCGCTGGCGTCGGCCTAGCTATGCTTGCTATGCCGCAAATGGCTTCTGCAAATGAAGTTCATATCCGTGTTCAAGCTGTGCTTGGCACACAAACATCAGAAGTGGCAATGCTTCGTGACTTCATGGATGACGTGACAGCGCTTACAGGCGGTGAAGTGACATTTGAAATCTTACCAGCTGGTGCTGTTGTTGGTGTTCGTGAAACACTAGATGCGGTTGATTCTGGTTTGATCGAAGGCGGCTTTGCTTGGACGCATTATTGGTCAGGTAAGCACCCAGCTGCGATGCTATTTGGCTCACCAGTAGCTGGTGCCGGTGTTGGTATCGATAACATTGCCTTTATGTCTTGGTTCCTCAATGCCGGTGGTAAAGAATTATACGACCAGCTATGGGATGAAATGGGCGTTAATGTAAAAGGCTTTATGCTTCAGCCAGTGGGTCCAGAAGCCCTCGGTTGGTTTAAAGAGCCAATCAACTCAATGGAAGACTTCCGTAAGTATCGTTTCCGCACACCTCCAGGCCTACCAGGTCAGACATATAAGGATATTGGTGTGGCTTCTGTTGCTATGGGCGGTGGTGACATCCTACCAGCGCTTGAAAAAGGCACAATCGATGCGGCTGAATGGTGCTGTCCAAAGCCTGACTCAGATTTCGGTTTCCAAAAAGTGTTGAAGCACTACTACCTACAGGGTCTACACCAGGTGGTTGTGAACGCCGATATGTATCTAAACAAAGATGTTTATAATTCTTTGACAGATCACCAGAAGAAGGCATTCGAAGTCGCAGCCAACGCATCTTTGATGAAGATGGTGGCAACACGTATCTATGAAAATGGTGAAGCCCTATTGGATCTAACAGAGAACCATGGCGTTATCTTGCATGATACACCAGCTGACTACTTCCCAGCTTATATGAATGCCGCGAATGCTTTGCTTGAAAAGAACGCAGCAGATAATGAGTTCTTTGCTAAAGTGTGGCAGTCACAAAAAGATTTTGCGCGCGTCGCGGTTCCGTTCTGGGCTGGCGCACAAACATCTAACGCCAAGCTTGGTAAGGCCTATGCTGATAGCTTGAAGTAAATCTTTCATCAGCCTCACAACATCTCAGTTGTGAGGCTGATTTTTATTTATTCATTTTGCATTTCTTGGCTGATTTATCAGCATTTCACATAAGGGGTAGGGAAAATGGCACAGGAGCCACGCATTGAAGATTTAGATATCTCTGATGAACTGATCGCGGAACGCCGCGCCGGAGAGCCAGGTGATACACCAGAGGATATGCATCCGCTGATACGTAAAATTGTTGGAAATATCGATATTTTCAGTAATTGGATTGGTCGCATCACCTGTTTGCTTCTTATCCCTGTTATCATTGCGATGGTCTATGAGGTTGTGGCACGGAAATTATTCGTTGCCCCGACCATGTGGGCCTATGATACCAGCCGGATGTTTAGCGGTGCACTCTTTATGCTTGGCGCAGGTTATGCGTTGATGCGCGGTGTGCATATTCGTGCTGACTTCTTATTCCGCAATTGGTCACCTGTCACGCAAGCGCGCGTTGACACGATCTTGTATCTTTTATTCTATTTCCCGGCCATGCTGTTCTTCTTCTGGCTATCGGCAGAATATACCTACAACGCCTGGATGACATGGGAACGCACCATGGATACTGCGCTGATGGCGCCGCTCGCACCCGCCCGTACAGCCATGCCGCTTGGCGCCTTTTTCCTATTGCTCCAAGGTGTTGCCGAAGTCCTACGCTGTCGTCATAACCTAGATGCCGGAAGCCGCAAATGGTTAGACCGTATCGCGCCGATATACCTAATTGGCCTGGCCGCTATTTTTGCAGAGAGTTTCTTCCCGAATTTGCTTCCCACCGAAATGCTATTCGGTGATGGGCTCAAAGGTGCCTTTGGTGTCTCGCCTAAAATTGTGGGCGTCATTATGATCGCTGTCATGCTGCTTGCGATTTTTGTGGGCTTCCCTATTTCCTTCACACTCATCTTCCTGGCCTTTGTCTTTGGTGCATGGGGTTTTGGCGGAAAGCTTGTCTTCTATCTACAGACCTTACAATTCAACTCTGTGATGTTGGAACAAACGCTTGCTGCAGTGCCGCTCTTTGTCTTTATGGGCATTTTGATGGAACAAGCAGGCCTGATGGAACGCCTCTTCACCTCGGTACAACTCATGTTGTCTCGCACTAGAGGGGCGCTTTACCTCGCTGTATTGTTTGTATCTACGATCTTTGCAGCTGCCACAGGTATTGTGGGGGCGTCGGTAACCATTTTGGGGATTATGGCCGCCAAGACAATGAACCGCTCTGGCTATGATGTACGGCTTGCCGCAGGCACCATTACCGCGGGCGGGACATTGGGGATTTTGATCCCGCCATCTATCATGTTGGTGGTGATGGGTCCTGTCCTTGAAGTACCAGTCACAGACCTCTTTGCAGCGGCGATTGTCCCTGGCATCTTGCTTGCATCACTGTATGCGGCTTATGCCTTGATCCGGTGCTGGTTGAACCCCTCATTGGGTCCGATCTTGCAACCAGAAGATCAGCCAACAACATCCAATCTCTATTGGTTGGAAGCGATCTTAGTGATTGGCTCAATCCTCTTATTATTCACCTTTATGATTATGGGTCTAAATGGCAGCCTTGCTGGCTATTTCCCCTTCTCATCATTCTTGATCCCATTGGGATGGGCTGGCTTGATGTATTATGCCTCACGCTGGGTTCGTGACAATAAGCCGGCTGGCTTCTTCTTCTCCGATCTGTGGTATGAATTTTTCATGGGTCTTGTGCCACCATCAACTTTGGTTGCATTTGCCCTTGGTTCGATTTTGTTTGGCTGGGCAACACCAACAGAAGGGGCCGCTTGTGGCGCCTTTGGGGCGCTTATCCTCGCCCTGGCGTACCGCAAGCTGACCTTCAAGCGTTTATTTGAAGCCCTACAGAAGACATTGGAATTATCAGTTCTAATCCTCTTCCTCGTGGCAGCCTCAAACTTCTTTGGTGCGGTATTCTCACGCTTGGGCACACCAACAATGTTGACAGATTTCCTTCTGGCTTGGGAGTTATCGCCGACGCTTATTTTGATCATCATCATGGCTATGATTTTCTTACTAGGCTGGCCGCTGGAATGGGTGCCTATCGTTTTGATTATTGTGCCTATCTTGATCCCAGTGCTTGTCAAACTAGATGTGAATTTGACATGGTTCGGCATTTTGGTGGCTGTGAACCTGCAGACCGCTTGGCTCAGCCCGCCTGTCGCCTTGTCAGCTTACTTCCTGAAAGGTGTCGTGCCTGAATGGGATCTAAAGGATATTTATCTTGGGATGATGCAATTTATGGGCATTCAGTTGATCGGACTAATCCTGATCTTTGTCTTCCCGCAAATCGCATTATGGCTACCTAACTATATTTATGGGAACTAATGAGATGGCGATTACCTATCTTAAAAAAGCGGAAAAAACACCTCAAACAGGTACCGAGGAAACCCGCAAAATTGTCACTGATATGTTGGCCAAAATCGAAGCTGGGGGCGAAGATGTCGCCCTTGCTTATGGCCGCGAACTTGATGGCTATGAAGGGCCAGCCATTGTCTCGCAAGAGACGATTGCAGAAGCGGCCTCAAAGGTCTCTCAACAGCTCAAAGATGACATTCAATTTGCCTATGACCGCGTGACGAAATTCGCACATGCGCAAAAAGACTCTATCACAGAGTTTGAAACAGAATTGTCACCAGGCTTGTGGGCGGGTCAGAAACTCATTCCAATCGAAACAGCCGGTTGTTATGTCCCTGGTGGACGATATGCGCATGTTGCCTCAGCGATCATGTCTATCGCAACAGCACGTGTGGCTGGTGTTGAGAATGTAATCGCGTGTACTGCGCCGCATGGCAATGAAGGGCCAAACCCAGCGATTCTCTATGCGATGAACCTTTGTGGTGCTGATACCATCTTGTCACTTGGCGGTGTTCAAGGGATTGCCTCTATGGCCTTTGGGTTATTTACCGGTAAGCCCGCACGTATTCTCGTTGGTCCCGGGAACCGCTTTGTGGCTGAAGCCAAGCGTACGCTCTATGGCCGTGTTGGTATTGATATGTTTGCAGGCCCAACAGAGATTGCCATCATTGCTGATGAGACAGCTGATGCCGCAGTTGTCGCTGAGGATTTGGTCTCACAGGCCGAACATGGTCCTGATTCGCCAGCATGGTTAATCACCACATCACAGCAATTAGCTGATGATGTCATGGCGCAAATGGATAAGCATATTGACGCCTTGCCAGAAACCGCACGTAATGCGGCAACCGCTGCTTGGCGTGATTATGGGGAAGTGATCCTCTGTGACACAGATGAAGAGGCGGCGACCATTTCTGATGAATATGCAGCAGAGCACCTTGAAGTTCATACAAGCAAGGATGAGTGGTATACTGATCGCCTTAAGAATTATGGGTCACTGTTCATCGGTGAAGAGACAACAGTAACCTATGGCGATAAATGCTCTGGTACCAACCATATTCTGCCGACAAAAGGCGCTGCCCATTATACTGGCGGTTTGTCTGTGCATAAATATATGAAGGTGGTAACAACCCAGCGCATGACCAAAGAAGCCAACCGTGAAGTTGGCGCAGCAGCAGCTCGTATCTCCCGCCTCGAAGGGATGGAAGGTCATGCTCGGTCAGCTGATGTCCGCTTGCGGAAATATTTCCCTGGTGAAAATCTAGGCTAAGGCACATCCATGAAGGCGCTTGTCTATACAGACACACAAACCACTGAAATACGTAATGAGCCCGCCCCTCTCGCAGCGGCCGGCCAAGTTGTCATTGATATTGCCTATTGTGGCCTTTGCGGTTCCGATATGCATGCCTGGCATGGGCATGATGCCCGGCGCATTCCCCCTCTTATTCTCGGGCATGAGATTGTGGGCACTGTGAAGGAGGGGGCGCTTAAGGGTAAGCGTGTGGCGGTCAATCCCTTGATGACCTGCGGGAGCTGTGAGGCCTGCCGCTCCGGTCTTGAGCATTTATGCCATGTAAGGGAGCTTTTGGGGATGCGTGTCCCAGGTGGTTTTGCTGAACAGGTCGCGGTGAATGAATCCAATGTCACAGTGATTGCTGACCATCTCACCTTTGATGAGGCGGCCTTGGCCGAACCATTGGCCTGCGCTGTTCATGCTGTCCGCTTAGCGGAAGAAGGCAACCAGTGTAATCGTGATCAGAAAGTCATTGTATTAGGAGGTGGGGCGATTGGCTTGCTTGCCGCACTCGTCTTCAAACATCATGGCTATACCGATATCCAAATCGCTGAGGTGAATGAAGGGCGTCGTACCTTATTACACAGCCTTGGTGGCATGACAGCCTATGACCCGCTGACGACAGACCCGGGCGAATCATCTGCCCATATTATCTTAGATGCGGTCGGGACAGGTATCACACGCAAAGCGGCAAGCCATTTGGTAAAGCCTGGCGGTCAGATTATTCATATCGGCCTGCAGGACAACCAAGACGGGCTAGATACACGTCGCTTAACCTTGCAAGAAATCTCATTCAGAGGCACCTACTGCTATCAAAATGAAGATTTTGCGCAAGCGCTCTCATTACTGACTGAAGGTCATATTTCCGGCGCAGGCTGGGCAGAGATACGACCTTTAGATGCTGGCGTTCAAGCCTTTATTGATGTGCATGAAGGGGCTGCCCCCCCTAAGATTATTTTAGCCTGCGATTAACCAAACTTAGGAGGCGTTCATGACATTATCTTATCGTCATGCTCTAACAAGCATCAAAACAGGCGGCCTTGCGCTGTTGGCCCTGGCGTGTCTTATTCCACAGCTTGCCCGTGCTGATTATATCAATGGCTATCAGCTCCAGAATTATTGCCTATCACAGAACCCGAATGATGATGCGATTTGTGTTGTCTATATCACAGGGGCCGTTGACGCGATTACAACGATGGATTTGATTGCTGAAAAAACATCTGGTACGCCGAAGCAAATCTGCCTTGGTGATGAGACATCACCAGATGATTTAAAGGCTATGACCCTATCTTGGCTTGAAGAAAAGCAAGATAACCTTGATTTTGCAGCGACCTTGTTGATTTTAGGCGCTGTCCAAAATAGCTATAGCTGTCCACAATAAAATTAAGCGCGGCGCGCAGCCAAAATCATATCAGATGCCTTTTCCCCAATCATCATGGTTGGGGCATTGGTATTACCTGAGACGATAGACGGCATAATCGACGCATCAGCCACCCGCAAATTGGCCACACCATGCACGCGTAGCTCGCGATCAACAACGGCATGGCTGTCTTGGCCCATCCGGCAGGTGCTTGTTGGATGGTAAATGGTTTGCGCATATTGCCGCGCTACCTCAAGATGATGCTCATCGGTGCTCATATCCCCAACGACAGTATGTTCACGCACGATAAAGGGCTTGAGGGCGGGCATTTCCGCCATTTTACGCGCAAATTTAACGGCACGGATCGCACACATTTGATCGGCTGGCGCGGTTAGATAATTTGCCACAATCTTGGGGTAATCATGCGCCTTTGGTGATGAGATATGGATATGACCACGGCTCTCAGGACGAAGCTGGCAAACAGATGAGGTAAAGCCAGAGAAGGGATGCATCACAATCCCGGGCTTATCAGCTGATAGGGGCTGAAAGTGGAATTGAATATCGGGAGTCTCTAGCCCTGTTGCTGATTTTGCGAAAATGGTCACTTGCGATGCGCCAAGACTCATCGGCCCGCGACGCAACAGCCCATATTCAAGACCAATGCGTAATTTGCCAATGGGGCTATTAATCATATCATTTAACGTTGGGACATTCGTTTCAAAAACCAGACGTATCTGGAGATGATCTTGCAGCGCTTCCCCTACCCCTTGCAGCTCATGACGCGGGGTAATGCCAGCCTGTTGCAAGACAGACCCCTGCCCAATGCCTGACAATTCCAGAATTTGAGGAGACCCAATCGCACCGGCTGATAAGATCACCTCACCACCGGGGGCCAACATGCTCTGACGCATCTCACCTTTCACATCATAGGACACGCCTGTCACAACTCTATCCTGCCCTTCGGCAAATAACAGCTCATGTGTATGAGCATGGGTTTGGATGGTTAGATTCTGGCGTCCCTTAATTGGTGATAAGAAGGCTTTGGCTGATGAACAGCGCAACCCTCTTTTTGCTGTCTGATCGAAATAGGCCACGCCTTCTTGCACACGGCCATTATAATCATCGGTGCGCGGCACACCCATTTCTTCGGCGGCGCCAATAAAGGCTTCAGAGATTTTGCTTTTCGCACGAATCGGTGAGACAGCAAGCGTGCCATTGCGACCATGTATCTCATCGCTCTGTTTTGTATCAGGGCCAGAATAAGCCTCTGAGCGCTTAAATAAAGGCAGCACATCATCATAAGACCAGCCCGTATTGCCAGATTGCGCCCAGCCATCATAATCTTCTGCCTGACCACGGACATAGAGCAAGCCATTAATCGAAGACGAGCCCCCCAATGTCTTGCCTCTAGGCCAATCAAGAGACCGCCCCTTCAACTCAGCCTCTGGCTCTGTTTTGTAGCACCAGTCCGTTTTCGGATTGTGAAGGGTTTTAAAATAGCCAACAGGTATATGAATCCAAGGATTGGTATCCTTGCCCCCTGCTTCAAGCAACAATACGCGCAATGACGGGTCAGCCGAAAGACGATTTGCTAGGACGCAGCCAGCAGAGCCTGCCCCGATAATGATATAATCATAATGTTCTGAACTTGTCCCAGCCACGGCCTGATCTCCCCCCTACCATGCCCATTATCTTGGCAAGCCCGAGAAGGCACAGCAAGCTTTTGTCAAATCTGGCACCATTTAAAGCTGAAACTAGACCATAGGAGCCTTTGTCAGCTAATCATAACTGTCAGCTGCCTCTCGCCAATTTTGAACAGCACGCTCCCAGCTCGGCATAGTCTCTGATTCAAAGCTATGGACGGCTCCGGTTGCAAATTGGGAAAATTGTCCCATCGCTGTGCGATGCGCACCAGACAACACATAATGTTTCATATGTTTGCGGCTCTTCCAAGCTGTCAGCGTATGATAGACGCCGTCAATTTTCCGTGTCTCACAGAATAGATTTCCTTTGGCTAATTTCGCTTGCCGAAAGGCCGGAATGGCCAACCAATAAAACCGCAAGCGCCCCCACAAGCTATGTGTGCGCAAACCAGTGACAGAGATGATCATTGCCCAAGAGCCGCGCTAAAAGAGGTGTCCTGAAACTGGCCTTTATATGTGCCAGCCTCTTGCCATAAAATCTCACCTGACCCAGTGACAAGATAGATTTGTAATTTAGCGGTATCAGCCTCAGATAAGCCAAGCTGTGTGATGACAGGGTCTGCCTCACCAAAATAGGGCATGATGCGTTCATGCCATGATTTATCATAAATATCTCGCATCCCGCCTTTGATGAAAAATTTGGCAATCCCGCCGACCTCACCAATGATGGCGACCGCGCGCATAGATACATTTTTTGGCAAATCTTTCTCGGCTTCAATCCAGCTATCCATTTGCGCTTGCTGATTCCTATCAAAAGAGATGAGCAAAAGACTGAGCTGCCCTTCGCTCGCCTCAGGCCAGATAATCTCTGTCTTAGCCAAAGTCTCGCCCGCTAATTGCGGAAATGTTTGGCCTATCGCTTGGTAAGGCAGAATAGTAAGTAACGCGCCCCATAAGGCAGCAATCAAAGAACGATAATATCTGTGTGTCATGGCTCGGATCCCCTTTGATGTTGATACTGATAGGAGACCAAATTGGATTTGCCTTTACCTATCTAAGGAGCGCACTATCTCATGAGGGAAACGTTTTTAAGGAAGGATAGGCCAATGACGTTATTTAGGGGGATGCTTGCCCTTTTGCTTCTGATTGCCCCTTCCTTTGCGATGGCAGAGACCTTAGACCTTGATGGGCGCTATCAGTGCCGGGATGGCGTTGCCACAGGCTTGACCTCTCTTGATAGGGTCTGGACACCGACAGGTGCCCCTGCCCAATCACTGGACCTTCTGATCGCTGATAATGCGAGCCGCGCTGTCATCGAAAAGATTGAATTTGACTGCCGTATTGTATTCTTTGAAATCCTGGCCTGCACAACGGGGTTTTATCATTTCTCTGTGAATGTCAGCACAGGGCGTTATACCTATGATAAAAGCTATGGCTATATTCGCGGGGAAGACCCGAGAGGAGATGCGGAGCCTGTGACAACAAGCCTTGGCATTTGCCGCCCCGCGACAGGTAGCTAATCCATGGCCGCCTTACCCCCTTCATCGCCAACCCCTGATATCAGCCACATCATCGAGCTTGCTTGGCGAGATGAGGTAACCTTTGATGATATCAAAGCGCAAACAGGCCTTGCTGAAAAAGACGTCATACAGATTATGCGTCGTGAGATGAAAGCCTCATCTTTTCGGATGTGGCGCAAACGTGTCACAGGCCGGAAAACCAAACATGCCCGTTATGCCACGCCACATCGCAAGGCTGTCGCAGCTCGCCTTGCACAGGATGACGAGCAAGATATCTAAGATTGCGCCTCTTTGAGTGCTGTGCGCCGTGAGATAATCGTGCCAGCAACAGCAATCATCACAAAGCCAACAAAGCTTGTCACTGTCAGCGCTTCCCCCCAGAGAATGAAAGTCCACAAGCTGGCAAAGATCAAAAGACTATACTCAAAAATGGCCACATAGCTTGTATCTGCGACCTGATACCCTTTGGTTAGTAGCGTAATCGCAATCACTGATGCCAAGGCTTGCAACGCCATCCATCCCCAAATCTCAAGGGAAAGGCTCATCCAACCACGGAAGAGGAAGGGGGCGGCTTGGCTAATCTCATCAGGCAAGGGTGAGAGGCCAAAAGCGATGGATGCTGCGGCGCCAGACAGACCTATCGCAAATAAGAATGTCATGGTGACAGATAGAGAGCTTTCCTCAGCACACCAGCGACGCGTGACCATTGATGCCATCGCATAAAAGGCGCCTGCTGCCACTGGCATGAGCTGCAAGAGATGAAATCCATTTTGGCCAGGTTGGAGAACGATAACAACACCGCATGTGCCAACAGCAACCGCAGAAATACGACGCCAACCAATGGGCTCACGATATATGAGAGCGGTGAAAAGCAGCACAAAAATCGGCGAGGTAAACAAACCTGCTGCTGCCTCTGCGACGGTCATAATCGGCAAAGAGCCAAAATAGAGAAACATGGAAATCGTCTGAAGGCCGGTTCGTGCTAACACATGATAAAGACGCTTAGGCCACAAGCGAATCCCCATATAAAGCGCAAAAGGCAGCATCAGGCAGGCTGACAGGAAGGACCGTATGGCATGGAACTGGCCCAAACCCATCGCATCTTGGATGAAATAGAATAAATTATCTGACAATCCTAAAATCGCCATTGCGATTAGGATAAGCAACCCGCCATATAATTCTGCTGGTAAGGATCTCATCACCCGCTCCCTCGCCCTATAATGCCTGAGCTACCATGCCTGTATTTGAGGGGATGACGCAAGAATTGGATTGAAAATTTTATAAGGGTGCTGGCAAGCGCTAGCTTGACTGGCCGGCCCCTTGCGGGATGGAAACAGACAGGGTCATAAAGCTGCCATTATCTATGCCTTGTGTCGCGCGACCAACAACCCAATCATAGAGATAGGCTTTGCCATCATCCGCTGTGATACGCACACGCAATTGGGCGGCATCATCAGTCCTGTCAATTAGGGTGATTTGATAATCGGAATGACCCAAGAGGGGGCGATAGGCCGGTAGGGCAAAGAGCATTGCAAAGCGCTGAATCGGTCCTGTGATACGTTTATTATCTGGATGGGCAAATCGCCAGACCTGTTCCATCTCAAGGCTGTCTGCGCGGCCTTTCGATAATTTCAGGCCGAGCAGCTGAATTTCTACAACCTCTTGCGGTTCAAGATCTGGCGATGGCGCAATAAGCTCATCCGACATGCTAGCGTGCGGGATAATACTACCCAGTAGGAGGAGACAAACTATCATCAGAGGCTTTATCGTCATATTCTTCTTACGAGGGTGCCGCAAGACTAGATTATCTTGGCCTTTAAAGCTGATAGTGACCTTGCAAGAGAGGACGCGCCTCTGTCAGTGACGATACGATATGATGGGGTTTGCCTGGCAGCCTCTCAACAGGCAATGATTGCCGATTAACCCAAATAGTCTGAAAGCCAAAATGACTAGCGCCAGCAATATCCCAGCCATTGGATGAGAAAAATAAAATCTCATCTGCTGCGGCATCAAACCGGCTGGCACCCATCTGATAAATCACAGCCGATGGCTTAAAGGTCTGATGTGGCTCAACAGATAAAACATCTGTCAGATAGGGCGTCAGACCCGCATGTGACACCGCGCGGTCAAGCATCGCCTGATTCCCATTTGAGAGGATAGCACAAGGGGTATTTTGGTCAGCGAGATAACGCAAACAGCCAAGCGCATCTTCATAGGGTAGGATATCGGCATAAAGCGCGAGTAAATCGGCACGCAGCGCCGCATCACCTGCAAGGCCTGTTGCATCTAGTGCATAATCAAGGGCATCTTGTGTAATCTGCCAGAAAGAGGTGTAATCTGCCATTGCCGTACGCAGCCAGCTATATTCAACCTGGCGTGTCCGCCACAGACTTGTCAAAGCCTCTGCTTTATCTGCAAGCGCCGGATAATGCTGCTTGGCAACGAGCTGAGCTGTGGCTGATGAGATATCAAGCAAGGTCCCATAGGCATCAAATAACACCGCTTTGATGGCCATAATGATACCCTCTTACGTAAGACTAATCAGCGCCGCGGCAGCCATATTCTGCTTGGGCGGTTCTGCCAGAGATTGCCAGATTAACCATATGGGCTGAATCATAGCCTCTAATGCGGCACGCTTCTGCGGCATTATCTTGCACATCTAGCGGGGCAGAAATCAATGTGCCCTCGCCTAACTCCCATTCGAAGAACAAGCTTGGCAAAGCAGGGGCAGCCTCTTCTTGAGGCGCTTCGGTAATGACGACCTCTTCTTGGGCTGGCACAAATGGCAATGATAGGGAACAAGCGCCTAATGTCACTAAGCTAGCGCATAACCCAAAGGACACAAATAACTCTCGTCTTATCATCGTTACTATTCCCTCACTTTATTGGCGTTAACAGTAAGACAAAGCAAACAAGATTGGCTAGCTTTTATTCGCAAAAAGAGCCTTATTTTCGATCTTTACCTTTGGTTTGCGCCAAGATGAGACCCAGCAGAATCAAACAAAGAGCTCCTAAATGCGTGGCAGTAATCACCTCATCTAGCAAACTATATCCCAATAGCATCGCCATTGCTGGAATAAGATATCCCACATAAGAGGTAAAAGTCGGCCCCGCACGCGCAATCAGCAAATAACGAATTGAAAAGGCAAACGCCGTTGGCATTGCTGCCAGCCAGACAAGCATACTCCAGCTTAAAGCTGACCACTCAAAAGGCGATGGTTGCTCAATCACCAACGCCAATGGCCATAAGATGCTAGAGGCCACAAACATCGAGCCTGTTGAAATGACAAGCCAATGAATATGCGCGATCTTTCGCACTGTAAGGTTGCCTGCCACATAACAAAGAGAGGCGAAAATCGTCATGATCTGCGCCACAAGATGGCCTGTCCCAAGCGTGCGAAACCCATCTGATAATAATAGCCCTGCCCCAACGAGGCCCAATAAAATGCCAAAGAAACGACCACGCGAGACATCATCTTGGTAACCTAAGGCCCAGGCCCCCACCAAAGTGGCAAGCGGGCCCAACGCCATCAAGAGCCCGGCTAGCGCTGATTCAATTTGTAATTCTGCGAAGGGAATGATGATAAAGGGAAGAGCGGTACCAACACCCCCAATCATGAAAAACGCGCCTAGATGCTCTTTATAAGTCTGCCAGGGAATGGGGCCTGAGGCCGCGAGCCAGATCCCAAGGATTAGGGCTGCGCCAGAGGCGCGAATTGCGGCTAGTGATAGGGGCCCCGTCTCATAGACGGCAACCTTAATCGCGCCAAAGGAGGACGCCCATACAAACGCGATGAGTAACAACAGCGCGATATTCACCATGCGAAACCGAAGCGTCTGTGACATATCCCTTAATTCCCACAATTCACGATTACAGGAGCAACAGCCAAGAGCTGACGACGACACATCCTGCCCCAAGCCATGCCCCAAAAGGCGGCACTAATTTTGTTTGCCACCAAATAAAAGGTAGCACCATGACCGGACTGAGAGACGCTAACAAAGTAACCTCTGCGATACGGCCCGTTTCCAGCGCCATTAACATCAATGCCACCCCAAAGCTCAAGCCAAAAAAGCCATTGGCTATGATATGAGATGACATAGAGCGCGCGCTGTTGCGGGGAAGGGTGCGCGCTTGTCGATCAAAGGGGTAGATCGCCCATAGGCACAAAGCGGCAAATAACACACGTATCAAAGAGGCAATCCAAGGATCTGCTCCCTCGCTCATCACAGGGCGCAAAATCAGCACGCCGGCCGCTTGTCCAAATGCTGCCAACAAGCCAGCGCCCACCCCTATCCATAAGGGCGGCTCTATTGATTCCCAGATATGAGACACCGCTTTTCGTTTGCCATACAGCACCGCTAATCCCACACCGATAAAGCCACTTAACAACGCCAATATCGTCACAAATGACAAGGCTTCTGAGAGAATGAGCCAGCCAAGCATGGCTGCCATTGGCGCGCTTGTCGCAAATAGAATACCTGTGATACGTGGCCCCAGGCGGCGCATCGCCACAAATAGGAAATAATCACCTAGGACAATCCCAACCAGGCTTGATAGCAGGATAGGCATGATATGAGACGGCGCTACACTCAAAGGCGCGCCGGCAATCCCAATCATAGGACACAGCCACAACGCCGCCACTACCATTCGAATGCGGTTAAAATGCAAGGAACCAAGGGCGCGCGCAGGCGCATGACCAAATAGCCCCGCAATCGTCCAGCTTAAAGCGGCGCCAAGTGCCAAAAGATGCGCTGTTTCCATAAATGGCTAAGCCTTATTTGTGTGATGGTAACCCTGTTAGGTGAGACAAAGCCTGACGTAAATCTGCTATCAAATCAGCGGCATCTTCTAATCCGACTGACAGGCGGATATGACCATCTGTAATACCTAATTCTGCACGCGCCTCGGCACCGATATTCATATGAGTCGTGCTCGCTGGATGGCAGGCTAGTGATTTTGAATCGCCCAAATTATTGGATATATCAATGAGGCGTAGCTTGTTCAACAAGGTAAAGGCCGCCTCTTTCCCGCCCCGGCATGCAAAAGCGATGAGGCTGCCGGCGCCTGACATTTGGCGCTGGGCTAGGTCATATTGCGGGTGCGAGGAATGACCGGGGTAAGAGAGGCTCTCAATGGCCTCATGCTGATGTAAGAAATCAGCGATCTCAGTGGCTGATTTTGTTTGCTCTGCCAAACGCAAGGGCAGAGTTTCCACAGCTTTTAGCAAAATCCACGCATTAAAGGGTGAAATTGCTGCCCCTGTCTGGCGATAAAACGGCAATAAGGTGTCTTTGATATAGGTCTCGCTACCAAGAACCAGACCACCTAACACACGCCCCTGACCTTCAATATGTTTGGTCGCAGAATAGCAAATAATATCAGCACCAAGCTGCAGGGGCTTTTGATAAATTGGCGTCGCAAACACATTATCGACAATGACAAGCGCCCCAGCTTGATGGGCGAGGTCGCTGACCGCCTCAATATCAACAAGCTGCAGGATAGGATTTGACGGGCTTTCTAAAAAGACCACTTTGGTCGGGGTGGCAAGAGCGGCTTCCCACGCTTTGAGGTCCGTGCCATCCACTAGCGTCACAGAAACCCCCCATGCTGGAAGGATTTTTGTTAAAATCGCATGACACGCGCCAAATAGAGCGCGGCTTGCCACAACCCTATCACCTGTTTTCAACAAAGAGGCTAAGGCGGCAAAAATCGCTGACATGCCTGTACCAGTGGCCAAGCAGGCCTCTGCCCCTTCTAATAAGGCCATCTTCTCTTCAAGCATGGCGACGGTAGGATTGCCATAGCGCGAATAGACATAACGGTCTTCCTCTCCTGCGAAAGCCGCTTCTGCCTCTTCTGCAGAATTATAAACATAACCAGAGGTGAGATAGAGCGCTTCAGAAGTTTCCTGATGCTCGGAGCGTAACAGACCACCTCTGATCAAATTTGTTTTATCACCATACTGTGATTGGCTCATCGTTCCTACCTTTTGCCAAATTGGTCATCTGGCCCCATTCATATCTCATTTTTTATCTGGGAACTAGGCCTAAGCCCGCGGGGCATGTTTTGCCAAGATCCGCTGCAAAGTGCGACGATGCATTTTCAGGCGCCGTGCTGTTTCAGAGACATTTCTGTCACATTGTTCAAACACACGCTGAATATGCTCCCATCTCACACGGTCGGCACTCATCGGATCTTCTGGTGGGGGCGGCATTGTACCATCTTGTTGCAGCAAAGCGGCAACGATTTGATCAGGATTGGCTGGCTTTGGCAAATAATCAAGCGCGCCTGCTTTCACCGCTGCCACAGCTGTCGCAATATTGCCGAACCCTGTGAGAATCACGACACGACAATCAGCATTTGTCTGATGTAACGCTTTTACAACATCAAGGCCACTGCCATCTTCTAGCTTCAAATCTAAGATGGCATAATCAAAGGATTCTAATTTAGAGGCTTCAATTCCCTCTTTCACCGACGCCACACTGGTGACCACAAAGCCGCGCTGTTCCATGGCGCGCTCTAGCCGCTTACGCAAAGCCGTATCATCATCAAGAAGAAGCAGGTTTTGATTATCCATGAATTTAGCCTTTCTCAGCCTGTGCTTCAATATAGGCCCGCGGCACAATGATGACAACGTGCCCCCCGCTTTGGGGTTGATTTTTCACTGATAGCGTGCCGCCGACGCTCTCAATCAAACTCATCGCCAAATACAGCCCAAGGCCCCGGTGACCATCTTGGCCTTTGCGTGTTGAGTTAAAGGGCTGACCAAAGCGATTCATGATCGCGCGATTAAAACCAGGCCCGTCATCTTTGATATCAAAGAAAAGATAATTATCATTCCAGCTGACCTGAAAACTAATGAGAGATTTGGCAAAGCCATCTGCATTATCCAAAATTGTCTCAAGCGCATATTTGAGCTCTGGCCGTGATTGCAAGAGGGGCTCTACCTCGTCATCATTCCCTTTCACCTCAAAAGCCAATCTTGTTTTCATCTCAGCCAATTTTGGTGAAATAAGCGAGTGAATCACCTCGCTAATGGGCAAGCCAAATGCCAGATCAGAGGAGGATAGATTCGCGTCCGCATCCAACTCTGACAAAATCACCCGGCATCGGTCGATTTCGTGAGTCAACATCTGCACATCTTCCAGAAGGGGATCATCATCCTCCAATTCTTGGGTAAGCTCATGGCTAATCACATAGATGGTATTGAGCGGCGAGCCTAATTTATGCGCGGCAGCTGTCGCGAGCCGGCCAAGCGCCAATGATTCACGCTCTTGTGCTAAATCTAGCTGCGCGACATTTAACAGCGAGGCTAATTGCCGGCGATTATCAGCCAAATACCAGGTATAGAGCGAGATAAAGACAGCAGAAATAACTAAGGCAGATAAGATACCAAATAAGAAGAGTTGCGGCATATCAAAATCAGGTTCTGCCCATGGTAATGGCAGATGATAAACCGATAAAAAGCTAGCTGATATGATGACCAATAACAGCAAGGAAATGGTAGCTTTCAATTCCAAAACAGCGGCGGATACCACCAGCGGCGCTAATAACAGAATAAAGAAGGGGTTTAGCAATCCACCGGTAAGGTAAATAAGGGCGGCCAGCTGTAACACATCAAAAGCGAGTGCTAATAAAATCTCAATTTGATAGGTAACAGGGATATAGCGATTACGTTGATCAATCGCCAAATTAACAAGAGCAGAGGTAAAAATCACCCCCAACGCGCTATCAAGCGGGAAGGAAAATCCCAGACCAAAATATATGATTAGGCAAGCAGCTAACTGGCCTGATAAAGCAAGCCAGCGAATGCGCACAAGATTTTGCGGATCAAAATGGCCATGTCGGGGGGCACCTGCCGCAGCTTTCTCGGCTTGTTTCACAAAAAGCTGCGATGTGATCTGGCGCCCTGCCCGCATCAAATGAGTCCTAGTAAGAGATGCCGCCTCAATTTGGCAGCATCACCATGATTAAATATCAAGATGCGCCACTTTCAAGGCATTATCTTGAATGAAAGCCCGCCGCTCTTCTACGGCCTCTCCCATCAAAGTCGAGAAGGCATTATCGGCTTCTTCTTCTTCTGTGACTTTGACTTGCAAGAAGCTCCGCGCATCAGGATCAAGCGTGGTTTCCCATAATTGTTCTGGGTTCATCTCGCCTAGCCCCTTATAGCGTGCGACCTGTGCCCCTTTACGGCCAAGCGCCATGACATGTTCTGCCAATTGTGTTGGACCTGCAATATCTTGCGTTTTACCTGCGGCTTCAAATTCACCCATTTTGCTATAGGTCGACTGCAGATGCGAGGCTAGCTGATCAAGTTGACGCGCTTCAGGTGATTGCACAATCTTGCTGTCAATCACATGACGCTCTTCGATGCCGCGCAACATGCGTCTGACAACAATCTGCGGTCCCATGGCTGTCTCTTCAATTGCCGCTTCCCAGCCTTTGGCGAGTGGGTCGGCTAAATGATCGAGACGCTTGGCAAGATAGTCAGCAGCGTCAGCGTTAGTCAGCATATCTGATTTTAACATGCCAGCGATCGCTGCCTGTTCAATGACATCTTTTGCCCCGTCAGAGCGTGCAAGCGCTGCTACCAAACGTGATATAGAATTGGCTTTTTCAACCACTTCTTTAAGGTCGGTGCCTGCCAATTGTGGCCCGTCGCTGACACGCAAGACCGCATCCTTCAAACCAGCCTCAACCAGATAATTATCAAGTGCCTTTTGATCTTTGAGATAGACCTCTGATTGGCCTCTTTTCGCGCGGAAGAGAGGCGGCTGTGCGATATAGAGATATCCCTTTTCAATCAAAGGCCGCATATGACGGAAGAAGAAAGTCAAAAGCAGCGTGCGAATATGCGAGCCATCGACATCCGCATCTGTCATAATGACGATTTTGTGATAGCGGATTTTCTCCACATCCATATCAGCATTCCCGACCCCAGCGCCAATGGCAGTAATCAAGGTGCCAATCTCAGCTGATGACAGCATCTTATCCAGACGCGCACGCTCAACATTCAAGATTTTACCACGCAACGGCAAGATGGCCTGGTTACTGCGATCCCGCCCTTGCTTCGCAGACCCGCCCGCTGAATCACCCTCAACAAGGAAGATTTCAGATTTTGACGGGTCTTTTTCCTGACAATCTGCCAATTTACCAGGCAAGCTCGCAATATCCAACACACCTTTGCGGCGCGTTAATTCGCGTGCTTTACGCGCGGCATCACGTGCGGCAGCGGCTTCAAAGGCTTTCGCAACGACTTTACGTGCTTCTGCCGGATGTTCTTCAAACCACTGACCAAGCGCATCTGAGACCGCATTCTCAACAATCGGGCGCACTTCTGAGGATACTAATTTATCTTTGGTCTGAGAGGAGAATTTCGGATCTGGCACTTTCACCGA
The DNA here is from genome assembly GCA_011524995.1 of Alphaproteobacteria bacterium. GTDB lineage: Bacteria > Pseudomonadota > Alphaproteobacteria > Puniceispirillales > Puniceispirillaceae > UBA685. Next base: position 24,060 of record WTJA01000028.1, read on the forward strand.
GATAATGGCTGTTAAGCCTTCACGGCAATCTTCACCAGAGAGCTGCAATTTCTCTTTCTTTGCGATCCCTGTCTCAGTCGCATATTGGTTTACAATACGTGTGAGCGCGCCGCGGAAACCAGCCAAATGCGTTCCCCCATCACGCTGGGGAATATTATTGGTGAAACAGAGACATGTTTCATGGAAACTATCAGTCCAGGCCAAAGCCAATTCAACGGTGATATCATCCTTATCAGACAGGCTATAAACCGCATCATGAAGCGCGTTACGTGAGCGGTTCAGATAATCGACAAAGGCCAGAAGCCCACCTTCAAAAAAGAATTCAGAGATTTTCTCTTCGCTACCGCGCAAATCTGTAAGACGAATACGCACACCAGAATTCAAGAATGATAATTCACGCAAACGATGTTCTAATGTGGTGAAATCAAACACAATCTGAGAGAAGGTCTCTTCAGATGGCATGAAAGTGACTTGCGAGCCTGTATAGCCGTTTGAATCTTCGGTATCTTTAAGACGCTCTTCTGCATCACCATGGCGGAATGTCATTTCATGCTTGCGGCCATCTCGCCAAATCTCAAGCTTCAGCCAGCTTGATAGCGCATTCACAACTGACACACCCACACCATGAAGACCACCAGAGACCTTGTAGGAATTATTGTCAAACTTACCACCCGCATGAAGCTGTGTCATAATCACTTCCGCGGCCGACACCCCTTCTTCGGGATGGATGGCAACAGGGATACCACGACCATTATCGGAAACCGAAACAGACCCATCAGCATTCAGCTTCACATTGATGATGTCACAATGACCAGCAAGCGCTTCATCGATGGCATTATCCACCACCTCATAGACCATGTGATGCAGGCCTGAGCCGTCATCTGTGTCACCAATATACATGCCAGGGCGTTTGCGCACCGCATCTAGGCCACGCAGGACTTTAATGGAGTCTGCGCCATAATCAGATTGATTTGTTTGTTCCATTTCTGGATGTTCCCCTGACCCTGTCATAATACCTGTTATCCCTCTTCCGCGAGGCCCCTTTATTGCGGCTCTATCTGTCCCTGTGAGACGTTAAAAAACTGCGCAAACTGGTTCATCGCTGAGAAAGCCACTCTGTCAGTTCCACTGTACCAGACTTGTCCCTTTAATTCACTAGTTGCTGCAAATAAACAGTGACGTTTTTCTTCGTCTAAATGCGCGGCGACATCATCTAATAAAAGCAAAGGCGGCCTATCTAATCGACCCGCTTGCAAACGCGCATGCGCCAAGATAGCCGCAATCATTAACGCCTTTTGCTCTCCGGTAGAGGCAAGCTGGGCCTGTTGGCCCTTATCGAGATGAATCGTTGTCAAATCTTGGGCTTGCGGCCCTGGCATTGAAAGATCCCCTGCTTGGCGCCGTGCCCGTGCGGTCTCTTTCATCTTATCTTCGGCAGCAAGGGCTGGCATCTCATCAAGCCACGCACATCCGCCCCCTGTCATTGCCATATGAAGACGCGGAAACCCAAGATGCGCATCACTTTGATAGGCCGCTTCTGAGACAGCACGGGTGAGGGCGGCTCTGGCCGCCATAATCGCCATCCCTGTCTCTGCTAGCTGTGTTTCAAGCGCTGATAGCCAGCTATCATCATTGCCGCCCTCTTGGATCAAGCGCTGGCGTTCCCGATAAAGCTTTTCATAGCGGCTTAATCGTCCTGAATGTGCTGGATCAAAGGCAATCGCTAACCTGTCGACAAAGCGTCTGCGTGACGAAGGCGAGCCGATAAATAGCCCATCCATTTGCGGCGTCAGCCATGAGACGGCGAAATAAGAGGCAAGCTGTCCCAGATTAGACTTTACCCCATTGAGGCGGACCGCCCGTGCGCCCTCTAATTTATCGGGCTGGATGCCTGTTCCCACCTCTAGCGGGCCGGCATCTGTTTCAAGCTTAGCATAGATTGACCAAGGCGTTGTGACTGAGGCCTCTTGGCCAAGTGGTGAAACCATGCCCTGGCGCGGGAAATCACGACGCGCGGCACGGCGCAGCCCCCGCCCGGGGGACAGCAAAGACAGCGCTTCTAGGATATTGGTTTTACCGGCCCCATTTGGCCCTGTTAACACAACAGGCCGATGACCTAGCGCAAGCCGCATATCCTGATAATTGCGAAACTCATGCAAATGCAAAGAACGGACGAAGACATCCGGCCGCTCTTTTAGCTGCGATTGCGTATCAGAAAGAGATGGTACAACAGACAGCGTGCCCGCTCCTTACAAAGCCGTGCCGTTAGACGCGCATCGGCATCAAAACAAATAAATTCGCATCATCAGATGGTGCTTGAATCAAGCTTGGCGCGCCTGGATCTGCGAGTGACATCTGCACAACATCGCCATGAATCTGCGCTGTGATTTCCATCAGATAGCGCGCATTAAAGCCCACTTCCATCGCACCGCCGTCAAATGCCACCTCTAATTCTTCTATCGCAGAAGAGGCATCTGTATTGCTCGCTGAGAGACGCACAAGATTTGGCTCAAGCGCCATCTTCACAGAGCGTGTCTTTTCAGATGAGATGGTTGACACACGGTCAACCGCCGCCAAGAAAGCCGCTTTATCCAAAGATAGAACCTTATCATTTCCTGTCGGGATCACTCTGGTGTAATCAGGGAATGAGCCATCGATTAATTTTGACGTCAAACGCACATGACCAAATGAAAACTCAGCTCTCGTCTCGCTCAGGCGAACATCAACGTCCCCTTCTTGGTCATCGAGTAATTTCCGCAATTCACCAACCGCTTTGCGTGGCAGGATAATCGCTGGCATATCCTCGGCACCAGCTGGCAGATTCATCTGGCTCATCGCCAAACGATGCCCATCTGTTGCAACAGCACATAGCTGGCCATTGGCTGATTTATGGAAATAAATCCCGTTGAGGTAATAGCGTGTCTCTTCGGTTGAGATAGCGAATTTGGTGGTATCAATCATGTCACGCAAATCAACAGCTGTGAGCGTGAAGTGATGCGGCAAATCAGCGGCTGAAATCGCAGGGAAATCTTCGACAGGCAATGTTGGCAGACGGAAGCTTGAGCGGCCCGCGCTAATCTGCGCATGGCCATCAGCCATCTGAATTTCAACCTCTGAGCCTTCAGGCAATTTGCGCACAATATCATTCAACATATGCGCTGAGACTGTGCTCGCCCCGTCAGTTGCCACAGCACAGTCAACATGGGTGACAATATCCATATCCATATCGGTACCTGTAAGCGATAATTGCCCTGCCGCGGCCCGAAGCACCATATTGTTGAGAATCGGGATGGTGTTACGTCTTTCGACAACTGAACTCACATGGCCAAGAGGGCGCAACAGGCTCATTCGATCAATTGTAAATCTCATCTTCAGATCTCATTTTCTCTTCGGTTGATATCGCTATGATCACACCATGTAACCATAGGGATATTTTGGCATACAAAATGTAGCATGCCAAACGAAAAACATCACAATATATGCTATGAAAGCGAGGGGTAGGTGCTAGCGAAGCAAGGGGCGAATCACGGCCTTATGAGCCATCGGCTAAAAGCGAGCGCAGCAAATCAACATCAGAGGATAAATGACTATCTTCAGCCATTAATTGCTCAATCTTTTTCACCGCATGCATCACCGTTGTATGGTCACGCCCACCAAATGAACGACCAATCGCTGGATAAGAGAGCGAGGTTAGATCTTTGGCTAAATACATCGCGATTTGACGAGGCCGTGCAATAGCGACGGAGCGCCGATTTGAGAACATGTCATTGGTGCGGATATTATAATGGGCCGAGACACGGCGCTGAATATCATCCACAGAAATTAACCGGTTGCTCGCCCGCAATAAATCAGCCAGCACCTCGCGCGCCATATCAACGCTCACCTCACGGCCAACCAGCGTAGCATGCGCAATCAAGCGATTGAGGGCGCCTTCTAATTCGCGAATATTGGTGGTCACCTTATGGGCCAAAAATTCTAATACTTTATTTGGCAGATTGACTGCCACCCCTTCACGACGGGCCTGCAGGATACCAAGGCGCAATTCGTAATTTGACGGATGGATATCAGCCACCATACCCCAGCTCATACGAGAGCGTAGCCGTTCTTTTACCCCATCAAGATCTGACGGCGATTTATCAGCAGACAGAATCACCTGACGGCCTTCTTCCACAAGCGCGTTTAACGTATGGAAGAATTCTTCTTGGGTTGATTCTTTGCCTGACATGAATTGAATATCATCAACCATCAGCACATCACAGGACCGGAAGCGTTCTTTGAAGCTCATCGTGTCTTTGCGACGAAGTGCGGCGACAAATTGATTCATGAATTTCTCAGCCGAGAGATAAATTACCTTACGGTCAGGATTGCGCCGGTTACTTTCCCAAGCAATAGCATGCATCAGGTGTGTTTTACCAAGACCGACACCGCCATATAAAAAGAGCGGGTTAAAGGCGTGGCTTGTTTCATCTGATTCGGCCACACGCCGGGCTGCGGCATAAGCAAGCTCATTTGGCTTACCCACAACGAAATTGTCAAAGCTGAAACGCGAATCAAGTGATTCTGTTCCAGAGAGGCTCACGGCCTCAAGCGAATCAGTCTGTCGCCCTGCGTCACTGACAGGCATTTCTGTGAGGCGCGGCGGCTGATCCACACGCTGAATGGATTGGCTTGTCCGCAGAATAATCTCAATATCACGAATCGCGCGATCTTCAGCACCAACAAGAATCCGCAAACGGTCAAGATATTGGCCGATCACACGTTCTCTTGTGAGGCGGCTTGTGGTGGCGAGGGTTAAGCAGCCCTCTTCACAGCTCACAACCAATAACGGCTTAATCCAGTTCCGCCATGCGACATCACCTAGGTCAGACTTTAGGCGTGCAGAGACATTGTCCCATAAGGCTTGCACTTCATGTCTATTGGCCTGTCCCATAATTAGGTCACACTCACTTTTCTTGCCGAACTTGTGGTTTGCGCGTCATCAAAGAGCCCCCCGACCGAGATGATGACACATCAACGCGGACCTGTAGAGTAGTCAAAAATGACGAGATAGTTCAAGGGCAGGAAGTGCCAAAATCAGCAAATAAAATGCCAAAAATATGATTCTTTTCGCTTGACACATTTTGTGCTTGCCAGGGGGTTTTGGGCCCCATGCACCTGCCAAAAAGGACTGGCATTTTTAAAAATCTATGGAAATACAATCGCTAGCGAAATGAATCACCTTTGCCAAGGAGCGGTGAATCACTTCAGCCCTCGAGGATTGATTCGAATCAGTAGCGCAAAAGAAAAAGGCCACCATCGCTGGCAGCCTTACCTCATACATCGAAATGGCGAGCGTGCGTTACGCTGCTAATGCCTTCACGCGTGCTGACAAGCGTGACATCTTTCTTGATGCTGTATTCTTATGAAGCACACCACGGCTGACACCGCGCATGATTTCAGGCTGTGCATCACGTAGTGCCTGGTCAGCAGCTGCTTTATCGCCAGCTGTGATAGCCGCTTCCACTTTCTTGATGAAAGTACGAATACGACCAATACGAGCGCCGTTGATTTCAGCGCGCTTTGCGTTTCTGATAATACGCTTTTTTGCAGACTTATGGTTTGCCATAACAGGCCCTCTATCATCCGAATATAAAATTAGATGCTGGTGTATATGATTAGATGCTAGGCAAGTCAAGCCTTTTCAGCATTTTCACCCTGCACTATGATACTGGCCCAACCGTTATGACATAAAGGCTCTGGCCATCTGAGGCTGTCCCATCAGCTTCGATGCGCAAGGTTTCATTTGCCTTCACATAGCCAACCCCCTGCTTTTGCCAGCCTAGCGCGGCAAGAGTCTCATCATAAAATGAGGTAAGCGCTGCCTCATCAAGCCTTGTTTGGATGGTAAATTTCACCACACGGCCTGCTGGCGAATCAAAGGAAACCGCATCTGTAGTATCAATAATCGCACTAGCCGGCACAGGCACATCTCCGACCCACCCGGCTTGTTCGGCTTGCGCAAAACTGGCGGTGCCCATCACGACAAGGCAAACCCCGATGACAGATAATAGTTTTACCAACCTCTGCCAGAGGTGTGAAACCTGCAGCCATGCATATGATATCATGATATCTCCCCCTTGCGGGCCATTGCAGGCAGCAGAACACCGCCTATTCGTGCGCTTTAGCCTACCTATCTTTGACAAAGCGGGCAATAGAAACTCGACCGGCCTGATTGGCGAATCGCCTTAATGGGGGTCGCACAGCGATGACAAGGGGCGCCCTCTCTGCCATAAACATCAAGGGATTGGACAAAATAACCTAATTTGCCATCAGGTTGTCTGTGATCGCGCAAAGAGGTGCCGCCTTGGGCAATCGCCGCTTCTAACACATCTCTGATAGATGGTAGGAGCCGGCGCGCCCGCTTGCCTATCACCGTATCGGCACGTCGCCGCGGCGAAATGCCAGCCCTGAATAAGGCTTCACAAACATAGATATTGCCCAGCCCTGCAATCTGCCGCTGATCAAGCAAAAATGATTTAATCGGCACTGTCTTGCCTTGCAGCTTGTCTTCTAAATACGCCTCAGAGAAGGCATCTGATAATGGTTCTGGCCCTAAGGCAGCTAATGAGGGATGGCTGTCATGGTCGGCCCGGCGCAAAATATCAACATAGCCAAATCGGCGCGGGTCATTAAAGGTAATCCAATGTTTGACCCCCTCTTGTGAGACCTGCCATTCAATATGGTCATGGGCTCGTCCATTGGGCGCATGATCTGAAATCCGAATGCTGCCAGACATGCCCAAATGTATCAGCATAACATCTTGCGCGAGCCAGACTTGGATGATCTTGGCCCGGCGGGTGACATCGACAATGTTTTGCCCTTCAAGACGCGCTGCCAAATCAGGGGCGAGGTCCCAGCGTAAATTCGGGCGCCTGATATCAGCCTTTGTGATGGTGGCACCCGTCATAACAGGCGTAAGCGCTCGCCTGACAGTCTCTACCTCTGGTAATTCTGGCATTGGCTTTTCTATTCCTTTTCTTGCTTGCCTGATTGCATTTAGCCTGATGCTGGACTAGATCAATAGGCAATCCCACGCTTATCCCTAACTGATAAGATTTGAGTATCTGTCATAGAGAGGTGCCAGACATGGAACAAGATAGCAAATCAAGCGCCAATAAGAATGATGGCGATTTCATTGATTTCGGATTTCAATCTGTTCCGAAAACAGAAAAAGAAGCGCGCGTCAAATCTGTCTTTTCATCTGTAGCGCGTAATTATGATGTGATGAATGATTTAATGTCTTTGGGTGTGCATCGGTTATGGAAAGATGCGCTAATGGATTGGTTGGCACCACAACCCCATCATAGCCTGATGGATTTGGCAGGTGGGACAGGTGATGTGGCTTTGCGCTTTTTAAAGCGTGGTGGTGGCCATGTGACAATTGTCGATATTAATGAAGATATGCTTGCCGCTGGTCAGGCGCGTGCGGTTATGAAGCCCTATGCTGATAAGCTTGAGTGGGTTGTTGGAAATGCCGAAAAATTGCCTCTAGCAGATAACTCAGTTGATAGAGCGACCATTGCCTTTGGCTTGCGGAATGTTACGAATCGTGATGTCGCCCTGGCAGAGATTTACCGCGTGTTAAAACCTGGGGGCCGGTTTTGCTGTCTCGAATTCTCCAAAGTCGAGAATAAATTATTTTCAAAAATTTATGATGAATGGTCGTTTAAGATCCTCCCTCAAATGGGACAGATTGTAGCCAAAGATAGAGATAGCTATCAATATCTCGTCGAATCTATCCGCCAATTCCCTGATCAATATCGCTTGGCTGATATGATGACAGATGCGGGATTTGAACAAGTGCGCTTCCGCAATCTGTCTGGCGGGATTGCTGCCATTCATTCAGGCTGGAAACTCTGAACATGGTGGTCTCTGCGCTCCTAAGATTGCCTCTGATTGGCTGGCGTCTAGGACGGGCAGGGATGCTGCATCATTTAGCGCGAATCACGCTTCTGCCGCTTTGGCTGCGCCGGTTACTACGTGTGTTTGATAAACTCATCACGCTAGGTCGCATCGAACAAGATGCTGGGCGCGCTTTATGTATTGCGCTTCAAAATTGTGGTCCTGGCTTCATCAAATTTGGACAAGCGCTGTCAACAAGGGCTGATTTGATTGGCCCTGATTTGGCACTTAGCCTATCAGAATTGCAAGACAGGCTACCGCCTTTCTCTGCGATGCGCGCCACAAAACAGATTGAAGAGGCCTGCGGCGCGCCGCTTACGACCTTATTTAAAAGCTTTGATGAGACGCCCGTTGCTGCCGCATCTATCGCCCAAGTCCACAAAGCCAGTCTGCCAGATGGTCAGCCAGTGGCTGTCAAAATCCTGCGTCCTCATATTGAAACGCAAATGCGCAAAGACACCGATTTCTTCCAGGCGATGGCCCATATCGCAGAGCGCCTGTCACCAGCTTTGGCACGGTTACGTCTCATTGAAGCGGTACGCCAATTTGAAGTGATTTGCGATATTGAACTTGATTTGCGAATGGAAGCCGCCGCAGGTGCCAAGCTTGGTGATAATATGGCCGGCGATGCTGGTATCCGTATTCCAAAAATGCATCTCAGCTATTGTCATGCCACAATGCTTGTCACCGAATGGGTTGATGGGTTGCGTCTTGATGATGTGCCGGCGCTTCACAAAGCTGGGCATGATGTGGAACGCCTGACAGAGGCGGCTGCCTCCAGCTTTTTCAATCAAGTGTTCCGCGATGGCTATTTCCATGGCGATATGCACCCCGGCAATGTGTTTGTCGATGCTGACGGCCTGTTAGTGCCGATTGATTTTGGCATTATGGGACATTTGGGAAAGGCGGACCGTATCTTTTTAGGTCAGCTGATGATCGCGCTTCTTGACCGTGATTATGACAAGGTGGCAACGCTTCATGCCGATGCCGGTATGATTGGCCCTGATGTGCCTTTGCATCATTTCGCCCAGAATATCCGGGCTGTGGTAGACCCGCTTCTTGGCAAGCCTTTGGGCGAGGTATCACTTGGTGCGGTGATGGGGCAAATTCTAAAGATTTCCACACGCTTTGATATTCAAGTGCAAACGCAATTTAACTTGCTACAAAAAACCATGATGATGGCGGAAGGTGTCGCGCGCCAACTCAATCCCAAGGCGGATATGTGGCAATTATCACGGCCGCTTGCCGCCCAATGGATTGCGGACCAATCACATCCTGAAACATGGCTAGCCGAAGGACGCCATCAGCTACGCCGCCTCATCCACCTCATGCCACGCTTGCTTGATAAGTGGGAGCAGGAGGAGAAACCAGCCCCACCACCGCCCCCGCCGTCACGCAAAGGGGCCTTTATCACAGGGGCCGCTGTCATTGGTGCGATTTGGGCGCTATTTCACATCGCCAGCCTTTAATTCACCAGTCATTCACATTTTCGACTAAAATAAGCTTCCTTTTCACAATTTTGTGAATTACGATAGGCTATGACTGATTCACTGACCCTTGATGATTACGCACGTCTTCTAGGCGGTAGGCAGGCCCTTCAGGACCTATTAGGCGTGGGGCCCTCTGCGCTGTCTAACTATGTGAAACGAGGGACGATTCCTGTGAAAAAACGCGCCCTTTTGGACAAAGCAGTTTCACAAAATAGTCACAAGCAGCCTCCACTTTCACAAAATCACATATCTGAGGCCCCTATTTGTTTGTTGATTATCACAGGCGGCATTGCCGCTTATAAGGCGCTTGACCTGGCGCGGCGTATGCAAGATGCCGGCTATCAGGTGCGCGGGGTTATGACAAAATCAGCAGAGGAATTCATTACCCCCTTATCGCTATCAGCGCTCACAGGGGAAGCAGTTTACACAGAGCTTTTCTCCCTCACAGATGAACAAGAGATGGGACATATTCGCCTGGCCAGAGAAGCCGACCTTGTTCTTGTCGCACCAGCGACAGGTAATTTCATTGCCAAATTGGCCCTAGGCTTGGCTGATGATTTGGCGTCTACCCTATGTCTTGCAAGTACGGCGCCGCTTTATCTCGTACCAGCGATGAACCCTGTTATGTGGGCGCATGAGGCGACCCAGGCAAATTGCGCGACATTACGGGCGCGCGGCGCTGTTCAAATTGGCCCTGTGAGTGGCGATACAGCCTGCGGGGAAATTGGCTCTGGGCGCATGAGTGATGTGGTTGATATTGTTGCGGCCGTGAAGGCGCATCATCATGGTAGTGAGCAAGCGAGCCTTAACCGTAAAGCATTGGCAGGTCTTTCCGTCCTCCTCACGGCAGGTCCGACCGAAGAGCCCATCGATGGGGTGCGCTTTATTTCAAATCGATCGTCTGGCAAGCAAGGTTATGCGATTGCAGAAGCCTGTCAGAAGCTTGGCGCTGAGGTCACACTCATCTCTGGGCCGACAGCGCTGCCTTGTCCGAAAGGTGTGGCGCGCATTGATGTGCAAACAGCGCGCCAAATGCATGAGGCAACCTTGGCCCAGCTGCCAACTGATATTGCCATTTGTACGGCCGCTGTCGCAGATTGGCATGTCAGAGGCGCCGGACACAAAAAGGTCAAAAAAGAGGCCAATGCGGCACCCCCGCAGTTAGATTTGGTTGAAAACCCCGATATTTTAAAAGCGATTTGTGCCGCGGCACACAGGCCGCCCCTTGTCATTGGCTTTGCAGCTGAGACAGATAATCCGCTTGACGCGGCACGCGCAAAACGCCGCCGCAAGGGATGTGATTGGCTGCTTGTGAATCATATCACGGAGGCGGCCCCTGTCTTTGGCGCGGATGATAACCAATTAACCCTTATGACCGACCATGATGAGATATCCTGGCCACGCTCGTCAAAACAGCAGCTAGCTGATAGATTAGCCAGCGAGATTGCCGCCTATTTTGAGACAGAAAGTCTTCCCTCATGATACCAGATATTCAGATGTTACGATTGCCCCATGCCGCTGATTTGCCGCTGCCGGCCTATCAAAGTCAGGGGGCAGCAGGCTTTGACCTCATGGCTGCACTTAATGCCGAGATGATCTTAGCCCCTGGGGAATTTTCCGCCATTCCGACAGGGCTGCAAATGGCAATCCCCGAAGGGTGGGAGGGGCAAGTGCGGCCGCGGTCTGGCCTTGCCTTTAAAGCTGGTGTAACCGTCTTAAATAGCCCCGGCACGATTGATTGCGATTATCGCGGCGAGGTGAAAGTGATTTTGATCAATCATGGCGCCGCGCCCTTTACCATCACCCATGGTATGCGCATTGCCCAAATGGTGATCGCCCCTGCCATGCAAGCGCGGATCTTAGAAGCGAGCGCGCTAGATGACACAGATCGTGGCGCATCTGGTTTTGGCTCCACAGGTACAAAATAGGCAAAGCATAATTAGATATGTCAGGTTTGACCGATACTGAAATTGAACGATATGCGAGGCAGTTAATTCTGCCAGAGATTGGTGATGACGGCCAAGACGCCTTGCGAAAGACACGCCTTTGTATCATCGGCGCAGGTGGTCTTGGTGTACCAGCTGCTTTATTGGCCGCAGCGGCTGGCTTTGGACAGCTCACAATCATCGATGATGACATCATAGATGCCACCAATCTTAATCGGCAATTTATCTATCAGCCAGACCAGATAGGCATGGCGAAGTCTGAGGCTCTTGCTGGCTTTGCTGCTGCGCAAAACCCGCATATCACAGTGACGTCATACCCCCATTATTGTGATGAGGCGCGCGCAGGTGAGCTTGCGGCAACGCATGATATCATCATTGATGCGAGCGATAATATCGAAACAAGACAGCGTTTAAACAAAGCCTGTCTTCGCTCTCACACGCCTTTGATATTTGTCGGGGCTATTCGGTTTGAAGGCCAGTTAATGGTGATCGCCCCGCATCTATCCGACAAAGGGGAAAGTGCCTGTTTTTCTTGCGTCTTTCCCTCTGGTCCTGATGCTGCGCAGGCGCCTAATTGTGCCACAGTTGGCATCGCTGGGCCGATTACCACCATTATGGGCGGCAAGGCCGTCTTAGAGGCGATGAAATGTGCGATTGGCTCACCGGCCTTATTGCTAGATCACTTGCTTTTATTTGATGGGCTTCACTATGACGCGACACTTATCCGCACAAAAAAACAGGCAGAATGCCCTGCCTGTTCTAAGATACCCTTTTAGCTTTACGCTTACAACATCGCTTCGACAACACGATCCGGCGGGGTATGCCCATCAATAAAGGTTTGGATATTAATGATAACTTTTTGTCCCATATCCTGACGGCCTTCAATCGTAGCTGACCCAATATGTGGCAAGAGTACGGTGTTTTTTAATTTGCGTAACGCATCAGGGATATGCGGCTCATCGGCATAAACATCAAGCCCAGCACCTGCAATTCCATTATTTGACAGCAAATCAATCAGCGCTGCCTCATCAATCACATCGCCGCGCGAGGTATTAACCAAATAGGCATGCGGCTGCAGCAGCGATAAACGCTCACGCGATAACAAGCCTTGCGTTTGCGGTGTAGACGGACAATTCACAGAGACGATATCCATGCGTGGCAGCATTTGATCAAGCGACTCCCAATAGGTGGCCTCAAGCTCTGCTTCTAATTCAGGATGAACCGGTTTCCGGTTGTGATAATGGATAGACATGCCAAAGCCACGTGCACGGCGCGCCACAGCCTCACCAATATCGCCCATCCCCACGATCCCAAGGCGCTTGCCATTAATACGGCGACCGAGCATCCCCGTTGGTGACCAGCCTTTCCACTGACCAGACCGCGCCCGCACATCACCTTCGGCAATACGGCGCGGCACCGCCAAAATCAAAGACATCACCACATCAGCGGTATCTTCCGTCAACACTCCAGGGGTGTTGGTCACAGTGATACCCTTCTCTTTTGCAGCTTTCAGGTCGATATGATCAACCCCGACCCCAAAAGAGGCGATTAACTTCAATTGCGGGCCTGCCTCGGCGATAATCTCGGCTGAAATCTCATCAGTCACGGTTGGCACCAATACATCAGCTTTTTTCACCGCATCGATTAATTGTTCTTTGGTGAAAGCCTCATCTGTTTCATTCAATTGCGCGTTAAAAAGCTCACGCATTCTTGTTTCAACGGAATCAGGAAGCTGCCTGGTCAGAATGATTTTTGGTTTCATCTTGATCAAAAGTCTCCTTGGCTGATGAATTAGCCTCGCATGATTGTAAAAAATACCCTAATATCTAAACAGGAAAAGGTCTATTTTTTTGTTGCTCTTATGCTAGTTATCCGCTTTTTTAATGCCATGGATTTTCGTCTGTCACATCGATTGAATACTATCGTGCTAACCCATCTGGGATTTGGTCTTCTTTTTGTGATGGCGAGCCTGTTAAGCCCCCCTCTCACCTCATCAGCATATGCGCAAGAAGCCAAGCTTGTTGTGCAAGGCTCTGGCTTGCCTGTGCCACGGTTTGTGACACTCAAATCTGATGAAGTGAATATGCGCGTCGGCCCTGGTAGAGAATATCCCAAATCATGGGTCTATCGCCGCAAAGGCTTGCCTTTGAAGGTGATTGCTGAATTTGATGTTTGGCGCAAAGTCATTGATCATGAAAACACCACAGGATGGGTGCATAGCCAGCTTGTGACCTTAAAGCGAAATGCCCTCATCGTGAACAGGCTAACAAAGCTCCATGCCAAAGCTGATGAGACAAGCCCTGTGCTTGCTGTGGCAGAGAAAGGCGTTCTTCTAGAATTACAATTATGTGACGCAAGCTGGTGCCGTGTGGCCAGCGATGATGTTCGTGCGTTTGTCAGACGAGATGATATCTGGGGCATTCTCGACACTGAAACGCTTGATTAACTGAGATAGTGAAAGGCCTGATGGCCCTATCGTAATCCCTCTTTAAATTGGATTTATGTGAAAAAGGTAGAGATGATGACACATACACCACAAAGCTCTTATAGCTATGATGATTTGATTTCTTGCGCTAAGGGCGAGATGTTTGGCAAAGGTAATCCGCAATTACCGATGCCACCGATGCTGATGTGTGATCGTATCACATCAATCGCTGATACAGGCGGATCCTTTGACAAAGGTCATATCAAAGCTGAATTTGATATTCATCCGGACCTGTGGTTCTTCCCTTGTCATTTTGAAGGCGACCCTGTGATGCCAGGCTGTCTTGGTATGGATGCGTTGTGGCAGCTAGTTGGCTTTTACCTCGGCTGGGCAGGCGGCAAAGGCCGCGGGCGTGCGCTTTCAGTTGGTGAAGTGAAATTCACCGGTCAGATCCTCCCAAGCGCGAAGCTTGTTACATTCGAACTTGATATGAAGCGCGTCATTATGCGCCGCTTAGTCATGGGTATCGCAGATGGCCGTGTCCTATGTGATGGAGAGGTTGTATTTGAAGCCAACGATATTCGTGTTGGCCTATTTGGTGCAGAAGGAGCATAGGTCAGATGAGACGCGTCGTCATTACAGGCTTGGGGATCGTATCCTCTATCGGAAATAACGCTGAAGAGGTCACAGAATCTCTTCGCACAGGGCGCTCTGGCATCGTTGCCGCACCTGATTATGCTGAATTAGGGTTCCGCTCACAGGTCAAAGGGTCTGTGAAGATGGATGTGAGCGAACATGTCGATCGCAAGCAATTGCGTTTCATGGGGGAAGGCGCCGCCTATGCCGTCTTAGCGATGGAACAAGCTGTGGCGGATGCGGGCTTGGAAGAGAGCGATGTCTCAAACCCACGCACCGGCCTCATCGCCGGATCTGGTGGTCCTTCAACAGCGAATATGTTGACAGCGTTTGATACAACACGCGAAAAAGGCCCAAAGCGGGTTGGCCCTTATATGGTGCCGCGCTGTATGTCATCAACCGTCTCAGCCTGTATCGCCACATTCTTCAAAATCAAAGGCGTGAATTATTCTATTTCATCTGCCTGTTCGACCTCAGCCCATTGTATCTCTGCTGGTGCTGATGCGATTCGTTATGGCATGCAAGATATTGTATTTGCTGGTGGTGGTGAAGAACTCCATTGGACATTATCGGTGCTCTTTGATGCGATGGGTGCCATGTCATCAAATTATAACGACACACCAGAGAAGGCATCGCGTGCCTATGATGCCAATCGTGATGGCTTTGTGATCGCAGGCGGCGGCGGCATGTTGGTGCTTGAAGATTATGAGCATGCCAAAGCACGTGGTGCCAAAATCTATGCGGAAATCGTTGGCTATGGCGCTAACTCAGACGGCCATGACATGGTTGCCCCATCAGGTGAAGGCGCTGTGCGTTGTATGGAACTTGCGCTTGCTGGCTTTGATGGCACAGGCCTCACCCATCCTGTCAACTACATCAACGCGCATGGCACATCGACACCTGTAGGTGACATCAAAGAATTGGAAGCTGTCAAAACAGTCTTTACTGACAAGCAAGACCTTCCGATCGTGACCTCAACAAAGTCATTAACAGGCCATTCCCTTGGCGCCACAGGCGTGCAGGAAGCCATCTATACCTTGTTGATGATGAAAGATAATTTCATCGCTGGGTCTGCGAATATTGAAACGCCTGATGAAGCGATTGGGGACATCCATATCCCAACAACACGCCTTGATGGTCAGGATATTCAGCTCGCTTTGTCCAACAGCTTTGGCTTTGGCGGCACGAATGCCTGCTTGGCGCTCGCAAAATGTAATGACTAGCCTCGCATCAGCAGGATAAGGAATAGGATCATGGGATTATTGGCAGGAAAAAAAGGCCTCATTATGGGGGTCGCAAATGAGCGATCAGCCGCATGGGGCATTGCCAAAGCCGCAGCAGAGGCAGGCGCTGAGCTAGCTTATAGCTATCAAGGGGCAGGGCTGAAAAGCCGTGTCGAAGGCCTAGCTGAGCAGACAGGCTCGTCGCTTATCTTTGAATGCGATGCCAGCACTGACACCGGCGTCACGGACTGTTTTGCAGCACTGCGTGAAAGCTGGCAGGAGCTAGATTTCGTGGTTCATGCCATCGCCTTTTCAGATAAATCTGAATTAAAAGGCGCCTATGCTGACACAAGCCGGGCAAATTTTGCGCAAACCATGCGCATCTCTTGTTATTCTTTCACCGAAGTTGCCCAGCAAGCTGCGGCTATGATGCCACAAGGCGGCGCGTTGCTCACCCTCTCCTATTTGGGGGGTGTGCGGATCACACCAAATTATAATGTGATGGGCGTTGCCAAAGCCGGGCTAGAGGCCTCCGTACGCTATTTGGCTGTTGATCTTGGCGGCCAGAATATCCGCGTCAATGGGCTATCAGCGGGCCCGATGCGCACCCTATCTGGGGCGGCGATTACAGGTGCCCGTCATATCTTCCGTCATTCAGAGGAAAATGCCCCCTTAGGGCGGAACCCTGACATTGATGAGGTTGGGCGCTCTGCTTTATATTTGCTCAGTGACCTGTCATCAGGGGTGACAGGGGAAATCCATTATTGTGATGGTGGATATCATCATGTGGGTGTGCCACGTGAAAGCGAATAACAAGCGGCACCACCGCAAAAGAAAAGCCCCCAATTGGGGGCTTTTTTTATAGATACGATACTAAAGCTTACTCAGCGTTTGCTTCGAGGTCTTCACCTGTTTCTTGGTTCACACGCTTCATTGATAGCTTCACTTTGCCTCTATCATCAAAGCCAATGACCTTGACCTTGACCATATCGCCTTCATTACAGACATCTGTGGTCTTTTCCACACGGCCTTCCATCATCTCAGAGATATGAACAAGCCCGTCTTTTGGACCAAGGAAGTTGACGAATGCACCGAAATCAACAGTCTTGACCACTTTACCGTCATAAATGACACCAAGCTCTGGCTCAGCAACGATAGAGCGGATCTTGTTATAAGCGGCATCTGATGATGATTGTGATACAGCTGCAATCTTGACTGTACCATCATCTTCGATATCGATTTTCGCGCCTGTCTCTTCACAGATTTCACGGATGATTTTGCCGCCTGGGCCAATAATGTCACGGATCTTATCAACAGGGATAGAGATGGTTGTGATCTTTGGTGCTGATTCAGCAAGCGCATCACGTGCCGAGGTGAGGGCCTTTGCCATTTCACCCAAGATATGCAAACGGCCACCTTTGGCTTGCTCAAGCGCGATTTGCATAATTTCAGCTGTGATAGATGTGATTTTAATATCCATCTGAAGTGATGTAATACCGCTCTCTGAGCCGGCAACTTTAAAGTCCATATCACCTAAGTGATCTTCATCACCTAGAATATCAGATAGAACCGCAAACTCATCACCTTCTTTGATAAGACCCATCGCGATACCCGCAACAGGGCGCTGCAATGGCACACCCGCATCCATCAATGCCAATGACGTACCACAAACAGTTGCCATTGATGATGACCCGTTTGATTCGGTTACTTCAGAGACCACACGCATTGTGTATGGGAATTCATCTTTGCTTGGTAGTAGCGGGTTAATCGCACGCCACGCCAATTTACCATGACCGATTTCACGGCGACCTGGTGAGCCAACACGGCCTGCTTCACCCACTGAGAATGGTGGGAAGTTATAGTGAAGCATAAAGCGTGAACGATATTCGCCATCAAGCGCATCAACGATTTGCTCATCCTGGCCTGTGCCCAAAGTGGCAACCGCAAGCGCCTGTGTTTCACCACGTGTGAAAAGGGCTGAACCATGTGTACGAGGCAACATGCCCACTTCTGAGACGATAGGGCGCACAGTTGATGTGTCACGACCATCGATACGCTTGCCTGTCTTCAAGATAGAAGAGCGGACTACATCAGCTTCAAGTTCTTTCATCAATGATGAGACAAGAACTGAATCGGCATCTTCACCGGCAAGCTCTTTAGCCTTGGCACGGATATCACCGATTGCGGCTTGACGCTCAGTCTTATCAGCGATCGCGTAGGCTGATTCTACATCACCACGCAATGATGATAATGTGTCACGCAAGCCAGCGGCCTCTGGGGCTTCTTCTGGCAAGTCACGTGGGTCTTTGGCACAAGCTTCTGCCAATTCAATGATGGCGTCAATCGCAGCTTGCATATGCTCATGACCGAAATTCACGGCGCCTAGCATAACATCTTCTGACAATTCTTTGGCTTCTGATTCAACCATCAACACGCCTTCGGCTGTACCAGCGACCACAAGGTCCATCTGTGACTCAGCCATATCAGCCAATGTTGGGTTCAACATATAGTCGCCATCCTTATAGCCCACACGTGCCGCAGCAATCGGACCAAAGAAAGGCACACCTGAGATAGTCAAAGCCGCTGATGCGCCGATCATAGCAACGATATCAGGGTTGTTTTCCATATCATGTGACATCACAGTACAGATAACTTGTGTTTCGCACTTAAATTCCTTTGGGAATAGCGGGCGGATTGGGCGGTCAATCAAACGGCTGACCAATGTTTCATTTTCCGATGGACGGCCTTCACGCTTAAAGAAACCACCTGGAATCTTACCGGCTGCGAACGCTTTTTCTTGGTAGTTCACTGTCAAAGGGAAGAAATCTTGACCAGGCTTGGCTGCCTTTGCGGCAACCGCTGTACATAATACGGATGTCTCGCCCATTGTTGCGAGAACAGCGCCATCTGCCTGACGGGCAATTTTACCTGTTTCTAAGACAAGTTTCCGGCCGCCCCAGTCGATTTCTTTACGATAAATTTGGAACATTCTTACTTCCTTTTAAAGGAGGCTCTTCTATGACTATCATTATCAGATTTGGTATCATGCCAGTGCCGCCCCTGCGTAAAGCCAAATGGGCGGGCAACACACATCATTGATGCGTTATTACGAACTCTGTCATGTTGTTTGGAGAGTATGCCATAAGGCCTGATGCCTTAGGTCTTTTGCTAGCTTGTTGCGCTAGCCCCGTCACTCCAACCACCCCCGATAGGCAGTCGCCACCTCTTTTTTGTTAATCTTTACGCTTGCCCCCTTGTATCACCATTTCAGGGCGCTGTGCAAGCGCGATCAAAAAAGCCTACTAGCAAGAGGCTAGTAGGCTTTTTATCTGGTATGACAAAGCTGTGATTAGCGGCGCAAACCTAGCTTTTCAATCAAGGCCTTATATTTGCCTTCATCACCACGCTTGATGTAATCAAGCAAGTGACGGCGCTGACCAACCATTGTCAAAAGACCACGGCGTGAACCAAAATCTTTCTTATGTGTCTTCATATGTTCTGTTAGATTGCGGATGCGCTCTGTGAGGATAGCAACCTGAACTGAAGCAGAACCTGAATCTTGTGCATTGGCGCCGAATTCAGCAATTAATTCAGCTTTTTTCTCTTTTGTTATCGACATCGTCTTCTCCTTTATTAGCAGTTAAAGACCCGTACAGATTTCACCCCCTCTTCGGTTGCCTCAACTAAGGCAACTAAGGTGCCATCACATAACGCTTTATAAAGATGCGTCTTGGATAGCGCCGGGCGGGGTGGCAATCGCTGACCAAATCGCAGCTTTTGCGCCTCTACGGTTGTTATGGGCAGAGCCGGGATGTCGTCCAGCGCTGTCACAACAGGTATCACATAAGGTGATGCGGCGGCACTATGGCCTAATTCTTGTAAAAAATCCAGAGAAATTGCATTTTCTTGTGTAAATTGGCCCACAGCTGTCCGCCTGAGATGGGAGACATGCGCCACTGTCCCTAGCGCTGTGGCTATATCACGTGCCAGAGACCGGATATAAGTCCCCTTACCGCAACTTGTCACAAAACAGGCATCCTCATTTGTATGAGCCGTCAGTGCAAGGCGATGTATCATGATATCACGCGCCGCAAGCACAATTTCATCTGTGCCTTGGCGGGCTAAATCATAGGCGCGCTTTCCGTCTATTTTAATCGCTGAATAGGCGGGCGGAATTTGTGATATTTGGCCGGTAAATTGGGGCAAGATAGCAGTGATGGCATCCGCATCTGGACGCGTATCAGAGGTGGCAATCACCTCACCTTCGGCATCATCCGTGCTTGTTTGCTCGCCCCATTTTGCCGTAAATTCATAGGTTTTCTGCGCATCCATGACATAGGCGACTGTTTTGGTTGCCTCCCCTAAGGCGATAGGCAAAATACCACTCGCCAACGGGTCAAGCGTGCCGCCATGACCGACCTTAATCCCCCCAAAGACACGCCTTACAATCGCGACAACTGCCGCAGAGCTCATACCAAGCGGTTTATCAATGGCTAACCAGCCATGTATGTCGGAGGGTTTATTACGTCTTGGCATAGTGATGCACCATAACAACGCAAAAGGGCAGGCTAGGCCTCCTCAGCGTGGCCATCTTCTTCGGCATCATCAGCTGAGGCAGCTGGTGGCAATTGATTGATCAGCTCAGACATTTTCTGGGCATTATCAAATGAGGTATCAGCCATAAATTTCAAACGAGGCATACGACGCAAATGCACTTTGCTGGCGACCCATGTTTGCAAATCAGGTGCAATCACATTCAGCACAGATACGATAAAGTCAGCATCAACACCGCCAAGAGGCGTCACATAGGCACGCGCATTTGACATATCAGGGCTAACAGAGACCTCTGAGACCGTAATAGATACCCCGTCCAATTCTGGCACATAGATGTCACCACGCATAAGCGCCAAAGAGAGCTGGTGGCGAATTTCTTCACCCACACGCAATTGTCTTTGGCTTGGCGCCTTTGAGGAAACAGCTTTTGACTTACGGCTCATTAACAGACCTTATGCGACGACGTGCCAGGGGACCTCACTCGTACGGTGAGGCTTAATCCAAGGTACGTGCAATCTCTTTCAATTCGAAACATTCAATGACATCACCTTCTTGGATATCTGAATAATTTTCGAATGCCATACCACATTCAAAGCCATCCTTGACCTCTTTCACTTCATCTTTGAAGCGTTTGAGTGTCTTCAGGCTACCTTCATGGATCACGACATTGTCACGCAACAAACGGACCTTACAGCCACGCTTAATGACACCTTCTGTGACGTAACAACCGGCAATCTTACCCACCTTAGATACCGAGAAGACCTGACGGATTTCAGCATAGCCGATAAATTCTTCTTGTGTATCTGGGCTGAGAAGGCCACCCATCGCTGCTTTCACATCATCAATGAGTTCATAAATGATAGAGTGATAACGAATTTCTACGCCATCACGCTTGGCCAAATCACGCGCTTGCGGAATCGCACGCACATTAAAGCCCATGACCAACGCATTTGATGCGGCTGCCAGTGAGATATCAGATTCTGACAAGGCGCCAACACCACCTGTGAGGAAGCGGACTTTCACCTGATCTGTGCCCAAATTCTCTAATGCGACTTTAATCGCTTCTAGTGAGCCATGCACATCTGTCTTAATCACCACTGGCAATTCAGCAGCTTCCCCTGCGGCAATCGCAGAGAGCATCTGCTCCACTGAGCCTCTGGCTGAGACAACCGCTTCTTTTTCACGGATAACACGGCGACGATATTCCGCGATTTCACGGGCACGTGCTTCACTTTCAACAACGGTGAAATTATCACCAGCCATCGGTGTGCCGTTCAAGCCCAAAATCTCAACAGGCTGGCTCGGTGTCGCGATCTTTTGCTGTTCACCACGCTCATTCAACATCGCTCTGACACGACCTGATTCAGCACCAACCACAAAAATATCACCAACGGCCAAAGTTCCGCGCTGGACAAGGACAGTCGCAACCGAACCACGGCCACGCTCGACCTTGGCTTCGATCACAGTGCCTTCTGCCGCACGATCCGGGTTGGCTTTCAATTCCAGCAATTCAGCTTGGAGCATGATAGCTTCTTCAAGCCTATCGAGTCCTTCCCCAGTATGTGCTGAGACATTCACCGCCAAGATTTCACCACCGAAATCTTCGGTAATAATTTCATGCTGCAACAAATCAGAGCGAACACGTGACGGGTCAGCGCCTGGCTTATCACATTTATTAACCGCTACGATAATTGGACAGCCTGCTGCCTTGGCGTGATTAATCGCCTCAATGGTTTGTTCTTTCACCGAATCATCAGCTGCGACTACAAGGATAACAATATCAGTGGTATTGGCCCCACGAAGGCGCATCTCTGTAAAGGCAGCGTGACCTGGTGTATCAATGAAGGTGATTGTGTTCTTCGCAGCTGTTTGGATCTGATAGGCACCAATATGCTGTGTAATCCCACCTGATTCACCACCGGCAACATCTGTTTTGCGGATGGCATCAAGCAAGCTTGTTTTCCCGTGGTCAACATGGCCCATCACTGTCACAACCGGAGGGCGGCCCTTCAAGCTGTCTTCGCTATCCACATCACCGCCAAGACCATCTTCAATATCTGAATCAGATACACGGACGACCTTATGACCAAATTCCATTGTCACAAGCTCAGCTGTCTCAGCATCAATGCTTTGAGTCACTGTGGCCATAATGCCGAGCTTCATTAGTTCTTTCACCACATCAGCGGCTTTTTCTGCCATCCGGTTGGCAAGCTCTTGCACTGTGATCGTATCTGGGATGGTGACATCGCGTGTTTGTTTTACCGCTGGTTGCGCCTCTTCGCGCATGCGTGCCTTTTCGCGCTGGCGACGAACAGACGCTAATGAGCGCTGACGACCACCTTCACCATCAGACAAAGCCTGTGAAATGGTCATCTTACCAGATTGACGACGAGCCGGCCCTTCACGACGCGCAGCTGGCTGGCGACGATTTGTGTCTGCTTCTTCAGCACGGCGACGGCCCCCTTGCGGACGAGACGCGGCATCTTCAACAGGCGCATTTGGTTGCGCAAAGCGATCTGATGCTGGTGCTGGTTTTTGTTGGCGCTGCTTTTGATCTTCAACAGCCTGACGACGTGCCGCATTCTCGGCAGTGCGTTTGGCTTTCTCTTCAGCTTTGCGTGTTTGCGCAATTTTTTCAATTTCTTGAAGCTCTGCCAATTCGGCGCGGCGGCGCGCTTCTCTTGGATCAAGTGGGGCGTCTTCCACAATAGGAGCCGCCTCTTCAGCCGCAGCCTCGCTCGGCGCATCGGCAGCCGCTTCAGCTTCGGCTTCGTCTGGCTTTGTCAGACCTTGCTGCAATACCTGCATGCGCTTGGCGCGCTCAGCAGCTGTTAACTTATCATCTGCCTCAGTTGCGATAACAGGCGCGGCCTCTTCTTTTGGCTCAACAGCAGGTGTTGGCGCAGGCGCAGCCTTCGCAGCTTGACGAGATGGTGGCACAGGCACTCTTTTGCGACGAACTTCGACTTGAACCGTTTTAGACCGGCTGCCAGCCCCCCCTTGACGCAATGCATTCGCATCCACATTACCGCCTAGTGATAATGTGCCGCTTCCTGACAAGCTCAGGGTTTTTGTTTTCTTCTTATCGTCGCTCATACCCGGCCCTTTCCCGGTTTGGTTAAATTATGTCCTATCATCGGCAACAGGACATCTGACCTATCTTTTTTCATTCATCCATCTGGTTAGGTGTAATACACCCGCCAGGCCCTTCATGACAAGTGATCCCGCCCATAAAAGCCTGAAATCTGGCCAATTCATGGAAGAGACGTCCTGTTAGACCACCATCAGCCCGTCTCTCATCCAGCAAAATGCCAATATAAGCGAGAGAGTCTCTACCAAAAGGATGGCCTAGAAACGCGCTATCAAACCCTTCAAACACCCATTCTGGCTGTAATCGATTTTGATGCGCTTTTGACTCGCGGCGCGAGGCGTCCCCGGCAATTAACATACCTTCCACATAGGGAAGTGTTGCCAATTTACCGCCGCCACCAACCGCAAGCCCCGCCCGCCGCGCCAAAGCCAATGTCTGGCTCACACGTCCTGTTAGCAGCTGTTGCAGTTGCGTGATGACCTCAGCTGCATTTGGGGCTGTTGCGTCAATATGACGTTTAAAGAGATTTTTCTCACAGGCTTTTGTGATTGCCGCCTCAGAGGCTGTTACCCAACAGCCTCTACCTGGCAATTTTTCAGCTAGATCAGGAACAGCCACCCCAGTGGGATCGCATACAAAGCGGATCAGCTCTTCAGCTGATGTTGTCTCTCCTAGGACGATGCAGCGACGTTCTTTCATATCTGACGCCTCTCATCTGACTTGCCGCTTTGAATACATAGGCTAATTCCTGTCTCTGTCTTCGATGTTGATTATTCGGCAGGGGCCTCTTCAGATGGGGCCTCTTCTGTTGCCTCATCTGCGAACCAATGCGCTCTAGCAGCCATGATGATATCACCTGCGACAGTTTCATCATCAATGCCTTCTTCTTTCAAGAAACCAACCAATTCTTCCGAATCTAGCTCTGCCAAATCATCAAGTGTGAGGATTTGGTTCTGGGCCAATTTCAAAATCATAGCACCATTGAGATATTCAAAGGCAAGCAGATCATCAGCCACTTCCAATTTTGATAATTCTTCTTGGATACGCTTGGCTTCAGCTTCGACAAATTCAACCGCACGGTTAATCAACTCAGCGGCGACATTTTCATCAAAGCCTTGGATTTGTGCCAGCTCATCAACAGGTGTCTCAGCAATATCATCAACATGGGCAAAGCCTTCTGCGACAAGAAGATGCGCAATCACATCATCAATATTCAAGGCTTCCATAAAGGCTTGTGACCGGTTCTTGAATTCTTCCTGACGTCTTTCTGATTCTTCAGCTTCTGTTAGGATGTCAATATACCAGCCTGTTAGTTGCGAGGCGAGGCGCACATTTTGACCACGACGGCCAATCGCCAGTGATAGCTGGTCATCTGGCACAACCACTTCCATGCGGCCTGCCACTTCATCCATCACAACCTTTGCGACCTCAGCTGGTGCCAAGGCATTCACCACGAATGCCACTGGATCTTCTTCAAACGGAATGATCTCAACTTTTTCACCTTGAAGCTCACCCACGACAGCTTGCACACGGCTACCACGCAAACCGACACAGGCACCAACAGGATCAATGCTGCTATCGCGTGATAGAACAGAGATTTTCGCACGGCTGCCTGGCTCTCTTGCGACGGCCTTAATATCAATGATGCCATCATAGATCTCTGGCACTTCTTGCGTGAATAATTTTGCCATAAACTCATTGGCAGAGCGTGAGAGGAAAATCTGATGGCCTCTGACTTCGCGGCGTACATCGAGGATATAAGCGCGGACACGATCACCTTGACGCAAAATCTCTCTTGGAATCATTTCTTCGCGGCGGATAACAGCTTCAGCACGTCCTAAATCAACCGTGATTGAATAGCTTTCCGCACGCTTAATCGTACCAACAACAATTTCACCAACACGATCTTTATATTCTTCATATTGGCGCTCTCTTTCCGCTTCACGGACTTTTTGGCTAATCACTTGCTTCGCTGTTTGCGCAGCAATACGGCCAAACTCAATCGGCGGCAAAGGCTGACGGTGAAATTCACCAACGGCGAGATCATATTTCTGGCCTTCATCAGCTGTCATCTGCGTGGCATCATCTTCGACCTCAGCCACCACTTCTGTCCAACGCTCCAGCGTGATAGCGCCATTCTTACGGTCAATCATTGCGCGGATATCACGGTCATGACCATATTTGGAGCGACCTGCCTTCTGAATGGCTTCTTCCATCGCCATGATCACTTCTTCGCGATCAATCGACTTTTCACGTGCCACAACATCAGCGATTTGGATCAGCTCTAGGCCTGGGATTGATGATGTATCCATAAGATTATCTCTTTCTTGTTACTGTCATACTTATTGTGGAAGAAACCCTGTGATAGGCGGTGCCTTTTTATCAGGGTCTTCAAAATATTCGGTGGCGTCAATTTTGGCGCTATCAATTTGGTCAAAGGCAAAAGCCAGCGCGCCGAAGCTTGTATCAATAATGATCCGGCCTTGCTCATCTCTGCCAGTTAAGCGGCCTTTTAGGCGCTTGCGCCCATCAACAGCTTGCTTGAGATGTATTTTCACAAGATCGCCTTTGAACCTGTCAAAGTGATTATCTCTTGTCAAAGGCCGGTCAAGACCAGGCGAGCTCACCTCAAGATTATAGGCATCTTTAATCGGATCTTCGACATCCAACAAAGCCGCGACATATTTTGAGATTTTCTGACAATCTTCCACTGTCATGTCACGCGCTGTTAATGGTTCTGCCATAATCTGGAGCTGATGCCGGCCGACACCTGGTGTCCCAGAATAATGGACACGCACCAAATCATAGCCCATCTCGCTCAATGCGGGGCGAATCATATCTGCGATTCTATCTGTCACAGCTGCCATTGGCTTCTATCACTCTTGTTACTTGACGCTTTGTCATCAGGCATAAAAAAAGGCGGACCTTTTAGCAAAAGTCCACCGCTTCAATTCCGGATTTGACGCTAGTATACAGCAATCTGACCAAAAGGCAAATCTTTCGCCTCAGGGGGCCTAGGCTGTTTTGATAAATTCAAACCAGCTTGGTGCGCGGCCTTCTTTTTCTGCCTTCGCCATATATCTTGTTTTTGGCCAATTAGCTGGTCTTTGACGCCAATCATCTGGTGAGGTTGCTTGCCAGGTAAAGCGATCATCGGCCATCGCTTCTGCCAGGAGCCAGCTTTTGGCAATGGCATGGTCAGACGCCATACGTAACACCCCATGGGGGCGTATGAGGCGCGCCAGGCGGTCCCGCATTGATTGTTGCAAAATACGGCGCCCGGCATGTCGGCGTTTTGGCCAGGGATCGGGGAACATGATATAGGCCCCTGCGAGACAGTGATCAGGTAATTGATCTAGGATGAGCCGGACATCATCAGGCCAAATCCGAATATTGCCAAGCTGTTGCTCTTCAATATGACGCACAAGACTGGCAACCCCATTTAAAAAGGGTTCTGCCCCAATAAAGCCATCTTGGGGAGACGCCTCTGCAAGAGCAGCTAGATGCTCGCCGCCGCCAAAGCCAATTTCCAGATAGATATCTTTTGGGTCGTGGGGAAATAAGCCCGTTAGAGAGGCCACATCCTGCGGCAAAGACAAGGCGGGCAGGGCTGTTTCAAATTGCTGTTTTTGATGAGGGCGAAGGGGGCGTCCTCTGCGTCTGCCATAAAAGGGAAGCTCGCCATTGGGACCCTTTTGATTCACGCCGACCATATCACTGTGCCCTATTCTTATAAGATAGCTAGATGACGCGCACCTAGCTATCTTTCACGATTATAAAACTGCTTATGCGAGTTGTGATGCGATATCTGTTGCTTCCCATGGGAAGGTACCAGCACCCGCCTCACCAGCTGTCCGGCCAAAATGGCCATAAGCAGCTGTTGGGGCATAGATAGGCGCATTCAAACCCAAATGTGTACGAATGCCTTTAGGTGTCAAATCCACCAATCCCCGCAATTTATCTTGAATGTCATTATCAGCTACGCTGCTTGTCCCATGTGTATTCACATAGACAGAGACAGGCTCAGCCACGCCAATGGCATAAGCGAGCTGAATGGTACATTTATCGGCAATGCCAGAGGCGACCACATTCTTGGCCAGATAACGCGCGGCATAAGCAGCAGACCGGTCAACTTTTGTTGGATCTTTACCAGAAAAAGCACCGCCACCATGAGGCGCTGCGCCGCCATACGTATCAACAATAATTTTACGCCCTGTCAGACCGGCATCACCGTCTGGGCCACCAATTTCAAAAATGCCTGTTGGGTTGATGTATAGATCATCAGCCCCAACCATCCAGCCATCCGGTAGAATATCGGCAATCACAGGTGTGACAAGCGCTCTGATATCCGCTTGGCTTGCGCCAACCGCATGCTGTGTTGATAGAACGATTTTATCAACACCAGCGATTGAGCCATCCTCATTATAGATGAGCGTCAATTGTGATTTGGCATCTGGACGCAACAAGCTATCAGCATCTGCTTTGCGCATCTCTGCCAAGCGCTTCAAAATGGCATGAGAATAATGAATAGGGGCTGGCATCAGCTCGTCTGTCTCGCGGCACGCATAGCCAAACATCAAGCCTTGGTCACCCGCGCCTTCTTCTTTATCACCCGCTTCATCAACACCAACAGCGATATCAGCTGATTGTTCATGCAGGTAATTTTGGAATTCAAAATGCGCATGATGGAACTTATCTTGCTCATAGCCAATATCAGCAATCGCCGCACGCACCGCTGGCTCAATCTGAGACATGATGTCATCCATCATCTCTTCAGGGGCACGTACTTCACCAGCTAACACCACACGGTTTGTCGTGGCCAATGTCTCGCATGCCACTCTTGCTTGTTTGTCATGCTGCAAAAATAGATCAAGCACCGTATCTGAAACGCGGTCACAAACCTTATCCGGATGGCCTTCTGAAACAGATTCAGAGGTAAAAAGATAGCTCATCGATAAGCTCCCCAAAAAGACGTCATAATGGGCGATATTACTGCCTGTTTTGTAGCAATCGGTCAAGAAAAACCGCGCTAGTTAGCAAAGCGGCTATCATCACTCCTGCCAAAAGAGCCCCAAAGCGCGCGAAAAAGGGGGCCGGAAGCGGCGGCGGCAATCTTAAATCCACAAAATCTGTTTGGCCAAGTGGTATCGCGGCAAGCTCTTGTCCTGTGGCATCAAAGGCAGCACTGATACCTGTATTGGCCACGCGCAAGAGCGGCACACCATAGCTGATGGCTGTCATACGGGTCTGCGCCAAATGTTGATAGGGGCCGGCCGTATGGCCAAACCAGGCATCATTGGTCAAATTCACCAGCAAGTCAGGTCGCTTTGTCGCGCGGCCTGTCAGCGCTGGAAAAATTGCTTCATAACAGATCAAAACTTGCACCTGACCAATATCAGCAATGGTAAAAGGCGTCACCGCTTCACCTGGTGTGAAATCATGCGGGCCCGCAATCGCATCAATAAATGGGATCACGCGCCAAGGCACATATTCCCCAAAGGGCACAAGATGCGTTTTATCATAGAGATGGGGGCTGCCGGCGTTGTCAAAATAAAGAGCGGTATTCTTAATCTGCGCTGCCTCATCAATACGCAAACTTCCCATTATCAGGCCGCCGGCCCCGCCTTGCGCTTGGTGATGCACGCTAATCTGAGTTGCTAAATCGGCAAGCAAATCCTTGGCACGGCTATAATCTCCTGCAAAGGCAGATTCCGGCCAAATGATAAGATCGACAGGGCTCTGCGCTGGGGCGAGTGACAGCTTGGCCATATGCGCTAAGTGGGAAGCGCGAGCAGATCTATCCCATTTCTCTGCTTGCGGGATATGAGGCTGGATAAGGCGGACCGTTGCTGCCTCTGCCGATACCATAGGGGCAGGCTGCTTGGCATAAATGACCAGCGCCCCAAATATCGCGCCACATAATATCACAGCCATGACAAGCTTGTGACGGTGCTGCTTAGCAACAGATAGATAGAGGGGAATGAGAGCCGCCAACACAAACGCCCAGACATTCAAACCTGTTTGACCGAAAAGAGACGCCAATTGTGAGGTTGGCTGTGTGGCCAAAAAAATCAGGCCTGGCGCATTCCATGGGAACCCAGTGGCGATAAATTCACGGCCCCATTCTGCCAAAGATAAGCTAGCAATAAAGGCCACCAGGCGCGCGGCTGGATGCTGCACGATTACAAAGCCAGCCAGCCCGCCCACGGCCCAGAATATCGTCACAATCACAGGGATGCCGAAAAAGCTCACAGGCAATAAAAAGAGATAATCTTGTGAGCCAATCAGCAAGGAATGGCTAATCCAATAAAGGGATATCACAAACCATCCATATCCCCCGGCTGCCATATGACATAAGGCTTGTCGCCAGCTAGAGGCATGGGCTGCTTGATAGAATATGAAACCCAAAAGCAATAGCGCTGGGCTGAGGTAAAGCGGCGGAAGGCTGAGGCTTGCCAGCCCCCCTGCAAAAGCAGATAAAAAATAGGGACGCAAGAGATGATAGCGCTGGCGCAACCTCATGCCAGCCATCCTTACGAATTTAGCTCATCAGATGACACACCACCATTTAAGGCTGGCAAGCCACAAATCCGTAACAATTTAATGTGGCGTGGATCAGCCTCTAGGATTTCGAATTCAAGGCCAGAGGGATGGGTGATAACCTCACCTCTTGTTGGCACACGTCCCGCTAGCGAGAAGACCAATCCCCCAATCGTGTCAATTTCATCAGTCTCATCTTGCTCTAATAGCGGACCAGCTAGCACTTCAAGGGCGCCAACCTCAAGACGCGCTTCTGCCACAGCGGTACCATCATCAAAGACTTGGAAGCGTGGCATCCGTGACTTGTCATGTTCATCTTCAATCTCGCCAACAATTTCCTCAACCAGATCTTCAATGGTGATTAGACCATCAACACCGCCAAATTCATCAACCACCAAAGCCAAATGCTGGCGTTTCAAACGCATCTCATGAAGCAAATCTAACAAACGAATGGTTGGTGAAATAAACATGACAGGCCGCAATAACCCGCTTAGGTCCGCGCTTTGATCGGTCTGCATGGCCCCTGATGCCACCTGCGCCATTAAATCCTTAATATGAAGGAACCCAACCATCTGATCGAGCGAGCCTTTATGGGCTGGCACACGGCTATGACCGGCTGCGATGATCGTTTTGAAAATATCAGCCATGGGTGAGGATAAATCGACAGCCACAATATCAGCGCGTGGCACCATCACATCCTCTGCGGTGATATCGCGTAACCCTAGCATATTGCGCAATAGCGCGCCTTCATGCGAATCAAACGCCAGCTTCTCTTTGAGCGAGGTTTCAATCAGATCTGTCAATTCTTCCCGGTCTGATACAGGCTTGGCAAGAAAAGGGAATAATTTTGAGATAAGGCCCATTAGACAAGCTCTCCCTGATAGGGATTTGGTATCTGAAGATGCGCAAGTGCTTTTATTTCGAGCGCTTCCATCTCTTGCGCCTCCTCATCATCCACATGATCAAATCCATATAAATGCAATAACCCATGTATCAGGAGATGACGGATATGATGGTCAAGCGGAATATCGAGTGAGGCTGCTTCCTGTGCTATGATCTCATACCCAAATGCCAGATCGCCAAGCTGCCCATCGGTTTCATCAGGAAATGAAAGCACATTGGTCGGTTTATCTTTGTCACGGAACTTATGATTGAGGCTCTGGAGGGCATCATTTGTGGTCCAGCAACACCCAAACCCCTCAGCGGTATAGGCGATATCTGTCTCTAATGCTTGTAGCATCTGATTGAGATCATGGCGCAAATCATCAGTGATAAAAGGCACCCAGCGCGCATCGGCAAGAATATGGTCTGATGTTAGATCAAACGGATGCACCCATGTGAGGCTCTCACAGTCAGCTTCCGTCATATTTGTCCTATCTTCAGGACTGTCAGGTTCAAGCGATACGTCGCTTTCAGAAACAGCAGGGTTAGGCATGATCACTTTCGATTCATAAGGTTGTGATTTAATCTTGCTTATTTTCTACGCTTTTGTCCAGCCTCATAGGCCTTCAAAATGCGTGCAACCACAGGGTGACGAACCACATCCTCACCTGTTAGCTCTGAAATACCAACCCCCGTGACATTATCCAGACGCGAGACCGCATCTATCAGGCCTGATTCCTGACCAGACGGTAAGTCAATCTGTGTCATATCACCGGTGATCACCATCCGCGAATCTTGGCCCAAACGGGTGAGCACCATCTTCATCTGCACAGGCGTCGTATTTTGTGCCTCATCAATAATGACAAAGGCATTGGTTAAGGTACGACCGCGCATAAAGGCCAGCGGCGCAATTTCAATTTCGCCTGACACCATCATTTTATCAACCTTATCGGCGGGCATCATATCATAAAGCGCGTCATATAAAGGTCGCAGATACGGGTCGACCTTTTCCTTCATATCACCTGGCAAAAAGCCAAGACGCTCACCTGCTTCCACCGCTGGGCGTGATAGAATAATCCGTTCAACAAGGCGTTTTTTCAACGCATCAACCGCCATCGCCACAGCCATATAGGTTTTGCCTGTGCCAGCTGGACCAAGGCCAAAGACGACTTCATTTGCCAATAAAGTTTTGAAATAAGCCGCTTGATTGGCTGTGCGGGGCGCAATCTTTTTCTTCCAAGTGACCGCCACTGGCCCAGAGGTTACCGCTTCTGGTGCGGATGAGCCGAATTCAGCCTCTCGCATCATATCATCCAACCAATTTTTGACGATGGTTTCATCATCATGGTCTGCTGCTTGTAATTTTTGGGAGAGCGCTTGAATGGCCTTTGCTGCTTGATCAAGCTGTGCCTTAGGGCCGGATAGTTTAATCTCATTCCCAAAACTATCCGCTTCAATCGCAAGGCTCGTGGCAATCCGAGATAGCGTTTCATTATTTTGGCCACAGATCAGAGCCATCACAGAAGGATCTTCAAACGCAATTGTCAAATGTTTGACGGTCTTGCTTGCTGTCTGTGCCACGCGCCTATCTCCTTTATCAGAAGCGTCTAGTCAGATGTCAAAATGCGAGCAGTCAAAGAATTCTGTCTGGCTTCGCTAATTTCCATTGGCAGAATTTGACCGAGCTGGCTTTCATCTCCCTCAAAATAGACCGATTGCATAAAAGGACTACGCCCTGTCATCTGTCCGTCACGTCCACCGACACGTTCCACCAAAATATCCATCTTGGTCCCTTCACAACCCTTATTAAATGCCATCTGCTGGCTATCTAATAATTGTTGTAATGAGGATAGGCGATCTGATTTC
The DNA here is from genome assembly GCA_011524995.1 of Alphaproteobacteria bacterium. GTDB lineage: Bacteria > Pseudomonadota > Alphaproteobacteria > Puniceispirillales > Puniceispirillaceae > UBA685. Next base: position 56,654 of record WTJA01000028.1, read on the forward strand.
ACCGCTTCGTCCACTTGATTCTCTGCATTAGCCGCTGGCGTGCCTGGACGCTCTGAATATTTAAAGCTGTAAGCCGACGCATAAGAGACACGATCGACAAGCCGCAGCGTATCTGCAAAATCGGCATCTGTTTCACCAGGGAAGCCGACGATAAAATCACCCGATAAGGCAAGATGCGGCACAGCATCGCGTAATCTGTCAATGATAGCGATATATTCATCAGCTGTATGACGACGATTCATCGCTGACAAAATGCGATCTGACCCTGCCTGAACGGGCAGGTGTAGATAGGGCATAAGGGCGGGAATATCACGATGGGCGTAGATCAACTCATCATCCATATCAAGCGGATGGGAGGTCGTGTAACGCAGACGTTCCACACCATCTACCTCTGCTAAATGATGCAATAGGCGGCCAAGACCCCAATTTTTGCCATCGGGCCCTTCGCCATGATAGGCATTCACATTTTGCCCTAATAAGGTGATTTCCCTTGTGCCAGCGGCGACGAGCTTCTTCGCTTCATCAACCACTTGCGCCACGGAACGTGAGAATTCTGCCCCTCTGGTGTAAGGCACCACGCAGAACGCACAAAATTTATCACAGCCCTCTTGTACTGATAAGAACGCCGCAGGCCCTCTATGTGCAACCTCTTCTGGTAAATAGTCAAATTTCACTTCTTCAGGGAAATCTGTATCAATCACAGAGTTGCGCGCGGCAGGGTCTAGCTTTGTGATCATCTCTGGCAGACGATGATAACTTTGCGGTCCCACAACCATATCTACCCAAGGGGCGCGACGTGTAATTTCTTCCCCTTCAGCCTGGGCCACACAACCAGCGACTGTGATCATCATATCACGCCCAATTTGATCACGCGCCCGCTCTTTTAACTGCCGCAACCGCCCTAATTCAGAAAAGACTTTCTCAGAGGCTTTTTCCCGAATGTGACAGGTGTTCAAGATCACCATATCGGCATCTTCTGGGGCATGATGCGGTACATAGCCAAGAGGCGCTAACACATCTGTCATCCGATCAGAATCATAGACATTCATCTGACAGCCATAGGTTTTGATATAAAGTTTTTTCATGGATTTTTCAGTTCAACCAAACCGCTATAAAAATAAGCCATAGCCGCCAAGGATGCAGCAAAGTGATAGGCTCTAAACTAACATGAAACTAGATTTTTCACAGCGATAATTCCATGATGAGCGCGTCGATTTTTGGCGTTTTTGTGATAATCTTATCATTTTCGCTCCTTGCGGGCTGGTAATAGCCAATCCGCCGACCACATTCTTGAAACTGATGGCGATGATATAAGGCAAGAGCTGGATGATTATTAGCTGCCACTTCTAAGAATAGGCGCTGCCCGCCCCGGTCTCGCACAAAGGCAATCACATGCCCAAGCAATTTTGTGCCTAAACCTTGCGCGCGAAACGTACCTGCCACAGCAATCTCGATAATCTCAGCCTCATCACCTGAGAGAGATAACAGACATCCCGCCCGATAGCCTGCCTCTCGGGACAAAGGGTCGGAAAGGCTCAGGAAATGATAGGCTGGTTTTTGGAAGAAGCGTGCAAAGGCTGTCGCGTCAAAAGACCCATAGCCATCATTATCAAGAAACTGCGCCACTGCCAAAAGCGCATCTGGGGCAGCGTTTGATAGTGCCAGATGATTTAGTGTCACGTGACGCCTGCTTGTGATGCTTTTGATGGCCCTAATTTCGGGGCGGCCACATAGAGCGGGTCCAAAGGTTGTGGGCGCTCACCCCGCTGATAATCTTGCCAACAGCTCAGCGCGATATCGGCCGCTGTCATATCGATAGCCATAACCGCTGCAGGCAGTGGCGCCTCTGAGGGAGGGGCGGCAATAATCGCCTCTGCCATGCCTAATTCTTGGCAATGGGCCGCAAGTGCATCTGGCATAATTTCTGTAATAGCGGTAAGCGGTGCCCCTTTGGCATCAAATCCTTGCGTAAAATAAGGGCCGCGTCTGGTATCGGCACATGACAAAACCATATGGCCTGGATGCTGCCTCAGCGTTGCTAAGGCGCGCGCCCGCAGGCCATTAACACCCCAGCCGATAAGGCCGCCTGCCAAAGTGAAGCCTTTCGCTGCCGCCAAACATACCCGGAGCCCTGTAAAGGAGCCTGGCCCGACACCTGCGGCAATATGGGTGATATCTGAAAAAGTAAGAGGCGACGCATCGACCATCTCAGCTGCCATATCAACAAAGCTTGCCGCATGGCCATGTCGCGCCCGCAAGATGCGCTCATCAAGGATTACCCCGTCCTGGCATAGGGCCACAGAGGCATGGTCACCACTTGCCTCAAGAGCAAGAATGTTGATGGGTGAGTGATTTTTATCTAGCAGCGAACTTGTCATACTGTATGATGTACTCAGCCTAGCGGCGCGGGTCAAAATATTATTCAACCCTAGCACCGCAGCAACAGATATCATTTAAAGGCACGAAAAACGGGAACTGGCGATGCGCGTGATACTCTCTTTCTATCGAATGATTATGGGATTGTTAGGACTAAGCTTCTTAATGATGACTGGCATGAGCCACAGCGCCATTGCACAAGAAAAAGAGATGGTCTCACATGCGAGCGTGATCATGTATCATCGCTTTAATGAGCAACGCTATCCCTCAACCAATACAACCCTAGAACAGCTTGAGGCCCATATCACCTATCTTCAAGAGGGGGGCTTCAATGTGATGTCCTTGCCAGACATCGTTTATGCGTTTCAATCTGGCCAACAAGTCCCAGATAAAACAGTCGCCATCACCATTGATGATGCTTATCTGTCTGTTTTTGAGCATGGCTGGCCACGCTTTGAAGAGGCTGGTTTTCCTATCACGCTCTTTATCGCCACAGACCCGATTGACCGAGGCTTGCGCGGCTATATGGATTGGGACCAAATCAGAGAGCTGCAAGCCAAAGGTGTCACCATCGGCTCACAAACCAAAAGCCATCCGCATATGCACCGCATTAGCGAAGAGGCTGTGAGCGAAGAGCTATCTTATTCCAACGAACGCTTTTTGGCTGAATTAGGATTGCGCCCTGATTTATTTGCCTATCCGTATGGCGAATATAGCTTGTCGGTGGTTGAGCAAGTCAAAGAAGCTGGCTTCATTGCTGCCTTTGGGCAAAATTCCGGCATTATGCATGCGGATGATTTGACCTTTGAATTACCACGCTTTGCCTTTAATGAGACCTATGGCGATATCCAAAGATTGGAGCTTGCCGCCAATGGTTTGCCTTTGAAAGTCACTGACATCACGCCAGCAGATATGGTGATTACACAAAACCCACCACTCTATGGCTTTACCCTTGATGAAGCGATGGAACCGAAAGGCCAGCTGCGCTGTTTTTCATCAAAATATGGTAAATTAGATGTCTCTTTATTGGGACAGCGTGCTGAGATACGCCTGCCAGGACCATTGGATGGGCCGCGTTTCCGCATTAACTGCACTATGCCAGGTCAAGATGGCAGATGGCGCTGGTTCGGGCGGCAATTCCTTACCAAATAAGGCGCCTAGCTTTGGCTAGCCAAGATATGATCCTCGTATATATCAAAGCGATTCTGCAAAATCATAGCGCGTAGAATATAGACATATTTGTCGCCTGTCTCAGCATAAGGTGTGAGATAGGCTGCTAAATCCATCCCTGTGACTGGCTGCTCATTTGCGATCAGGGCCGCGCGCGCATCTCGCAACGGCGCATAGGCATAATGCGTGTTGAGATTATGCATATAAGCCACGATAGAATCATAAATTGACGGGAAAGAACGAATGACAGCACGGCTATTAGAGGCGTCTAATGGCTTCATACCGGCATCTTCAGACCAGGCCCATTGACCAAATAGCGCATTGCCTTCACGGGCGAACCGAGACAGGCCCCACCCTGATTCTACTGCAGCTTGGGCCAAGGCTAAAGAGGGCGGAATAGGTTGGATCCGATGACGTAATTCGGCAATAAGCGCGTCTCTATCACCCTCAAATTTCCGCAGACGATATAGGGCCTTAAAGCGTGCAATCTGTGCCTGATTTTCAGTTTCAATCGCAAATTCCAACGCTGCCTGGCGGGCCCGCAATTGATCATTCGCCTCCAAAATAAGCGGGAGCAATGTTTCAATAAAAGCCTGCTTACGCTGCGGCACCGTTAACTCATCCAATTCATCAGGCAATGTCACAGCAAATTGAGGAGCCACTTTACCTGCCTCATATTGCTTGATGATTCGCCCTGGGGCTGGCAAGGCGCGTGTGGCATAGGATTGGGCAAGCTCTGTCTCAGCCGTCTCTGTTTGGGCATCATCTTCCTCACGCGGCTGCTCGTCATCTGAAGAGGATTGAGCGGCCACTTCATTATCCTGTTGTGCTTGGCTAGCGGTATCGGCTGATAATGTTTCAAGGCGTTCTTGCAGATAAGCGAGATCAGCGCGGCTTCCTGCGGATAGCTGGTTAGTCGCGATAACTTTTTCCAAAGCCTCTTGCGCTTGTTTTTCGATCTGCCGTGCGAGAGCTAGCGCACGCAAAGCGCGCTGTTCCATTTCATTGGCGCTAATCAGCGCACTTCTGGCTGATTGTTCTTTGGATTGGGCTAATAATAACGCCTTTTTGGCATCTTCATCAGCCTTTTGCGCTTGGGCAAAATTATCAATCGCGCGGTCGGCCTCTTGTTTGGCAAGTGCTAACCCTTCAGAAGCAAGCGAGGCCCGCATTTCAGCATCTTCAATCGCTTTTTGGCCGCGGGCATCACGTTGTTTCAATTGTGCAATTTGCGCCTCTAACAGGGCGATTTCCGCGCGCAAATGAAAGGCTTCACCATCTATCGCTTCATCGACACGCTCTTGGTCTGGCATGAGGCGTGGCGGTTTAACTGACAGCGCCAAGGGCAAAAGATATAGCAAGCCAATCGCCGCAATCAGTGAGGATAGAATCCAAATTTGCAGCCGCTGGCCTTTTTTCTTTTGCTCTAGCTCTCTTTGCCGATGCATCCGTTGTGAGGCAGGAGATGGCACCAAACTGTCACCTATGGCGGTTTGGCAAGGCCTAGCTTAGGCGGCCTTGCGAGGTTGAGACCAGCCCTAATTTAGGCTGGCCGCACTTCTTTCACTTCAGGGATGTAGTGGCGCAACATATTCTCAATCCCCATTTTCAATGTTGCTGTTGAACTTGGGCAACCTGAACACGCACCTTGCATTGATAATGTCACAATCCCATCTTCAAAATCATGGAAGACGATATCACCGCCATCCATAGCCACAGCTGGGCGCACGCGTGTATCTAGCAAATGTTTAATTTGCTTCACCACATCATCATCATCGTCATCTGAGGCATCAGTGGCATCAGCTTGCGCCTCTACCACAGGCAAACCAGACGCATAATGCTCCATGATGCCGGCAAGAATTGATGGTTTTAGCGTGAACCATTCTTGCTGATCTGACTTAGTAACTGTGACAAAATCTGATCCTAAAAAGACCGCTTCAACGCCATCTACCTGGAAAAGGCGACGGGCCAATGGGGAGCGACGCGCCGCATCACTATCAGGAAAATCCGCTGTGCCCTGACCCATGACATCTGTTCCTGGAATAAATTTCAGGGTTGCTGGGTTTGGTGTATCTTCTGTTTGGATAAACATGGTTTATCACCTCACTTTTGCGATTTGCTTTTCTATCATAAAGAAGAAGGCAAAATTTGGGAATAGCCGGCCCTTAAATTATCATAATCACTGACGGTTACCTTACAAAACCGACAATCTCTTTTACCTCATCAAGGATGGGACGGGCGATGGCATCGGCTCTGGCTGCGCCTTTGGCAAGCTGATTATCAATCTCGCCAATATCACCAAGTAAGCGTCTCATCTCTTCTGATATAGGTGCTATCACCGCAGTTGCAAGCTCAGCCAAAGCAGGTTTAAAGGCCCCAAAGCCCTGACCGCCAAATTCCTGCAAAATGGCTGCCTCGCTCTGACCAGACAGGCCGGCATAGATCCCAACAAGATTCCGCGCTTCAGGGCGCTCAGATAGGCCTGCACTCTCTGAGGGAAGGACATCAGCATCTGATTTTGCTTTTTTAATCTTTTGCGCAATCAGATCAGCATCATCTGTTAAATTGATCCGCGACATGTCTGATTCAGCAGATTTGCTCATTTTTGCACTCCCATCACGCAATGACATCACGCGCGCCGCTGTCTCTTGAATCTGCGGCTCTGGTAGCGGGAAAAAGTCTGTTTCAAACATGGAATTAAAGGCTGTTGCAATATCTCTGGTAAGCTCAAGATGCTGCTTTTGGTCATCACCAACGGGTACATGTGTGGCCTTATAAGCCAAAATATCAGCCGCCATCAAAACCGGATACCCATAAAGGCCAACTGTTGCGTTTTCGCGGTTCTTGCCAGCTTTTTCTTTAAATTGTGTCATCCGATTGAGCCAGCCTAGACGTGCTACACAATTAAAAATCCAAGCTAATTCTGTATGGCTGCTTACCTGAGATTGGTTGAATAAAATGGCCTGTTCTACATCAATGCCAGAGGCGATCAGGCTTGCTGCCACCTCTCTGGTTGATTGCCGCAGCGCAGCTGGATCTTGTGGCACTGTGATCGCATGCAAATCAACAACACAAAAAATAGACTCAAACTCATTCTGATAGGCGACCCAATTTTTAATAGCGCCCAAATAATTGCCAAGATGAAGATTCCCAGTTGGTTGAACACCAGAGAAAATACGGCCTTTTTTGTTTGTATCGCTCATTTTTTACTCACTTTACCTGTGCGCTGTATCTGATCAGAGACATGCCATTGATCGCGGCTGCTATCATCTGTGTTTTTGGCTGAAAATCAAGTGCTATCCTTACGCCTTGCCACGGCGGAATAAAAAGGGAGGAATGATCCGCATGATCCCAGCTATCGCAAAATAGCTCACTAAACCGATCATCATGAGGATCAAGAGCTGGGGTAAGGCTGATGATAAGAGTTCATAGGACAAGGCTGACAGCACTGATTGTCCTAACGCAAGCGCTACACCCATCACAGCAGAGGCCACACACACCGCTAAAGGACCGCGGAACGCCTGCCATGTGAGGCGTTGTTCCTTTAGCAAGATCACACCCATGATGATGACGCTAACCCATGACGCTAGACCCGTTGCCAATGCTAGCCCGACATGTCCCAAGACAGGCATCAATAAGAGCGACCCCGTGACATTGATAATAATCATCAAAAAGGAAATCTTGGCCACAAGCCCCCCTCTTTGCGAGGCGAAAAAGGCCGGCTGGAATGTCTTGTTAATGACAAAGGCAGGCAGCCCCACACCATAGGCCGCGAGGGATGCGGCGGCCATGGAGACATCTGTTGCGGTAAAGGCGCCATACCCAAATAAGCCCCCTATCACGACCTCACCGATAATGATAACCGCCACAGCCGCCGGGATAGCAAAGAAACAACCAATATGAAGCGAGTGACCAAGACGATTGGCCACTTCAGACTTATTTTGTTCTGACTCCAATTTTGATAATTGCGGCAATAAGGCTGTGCCAAGCGCGATACCGATCACACCTAGCGGTAATTGCACAATTCTATCAGAATAATAGAGCCATGATATAGCGCCAACAGACACAAGCGAGGCTAGAATCATATCAATCAGCAGATTAATCTGAAGCCCGCCTGCCCCAAGCGCCGCTGGCACAAAAGCCCGCCACATTTGCCGCCCGGCCGGGCTGATATGAGGGCGCCGCCATGCCAAAGAGGCATCAATTTTAAGGAGCATCCGCTGCATTAACGCCATTTGACAGACCCCTGCCACCAGAACAGCCACCGATAGAGGTAGTGCGAGCCATAAAATATGTGAGGTTGGTGTTGTCGCAAATTGCAATGCGGGAATAAGCAAGGCCCCGCCAATTAAGCAAATATTCAAAATCACAGGCGCCACCGCGCCCCCAAAAAACCGCTCATGCGCATTCGTCACGGCTGCCCATAGGGCGACGAGGGAGATCATTGGCAAATAGGGGATGGTCACGCGCGCTAAGGCAATTGTTGCCTCAAACCGCGCTGGCGTATCGGCAAACCCAGGTGCAAGTACCCAAATGACAAAAGGCATAAAGATTTCAAGGAGTATGACAATGGCGGCAAGGGCCAGAAATAATAGGGTTTGGATCTCAGCAGCTAAGGTGAGGGCCGCCGCTCGTCCTGCCTTTTGACGCACCTCTGAGAAAACGGGCAAAAAGGCATTTGTCATCGCCCCATCTGCGGTTAAGCGGCGAAACAGATTGGGTAATTTGAAGGCCACAAGAAATGCATCCGCGGCAAGTCCTGCCCCTAAGAATTGGGCCAGGCAAATATCACGCACAAACCCCAAAAGGCGAGATAAGGCCGTGAGGCTTCCAATCTGGCGGAAATGCCGGTCAAATTTGGCATCACTTTTTTTATGCTCAGCGCCGCGTGCCATCACTTACTCTGTTTCTGCCTCGGTAATAAGAGATAGTAATTTCACCTTCACAGCCTCAATACCTCTGTCTGACTTCATTTGTAATCCAAAGATATCTTTCACATAAAAGACATCTACCGCCTTTTCACCGTAAGTAGAAACAGAAGCTGATGTGATTTGTAAACCAAGCTGCGCAATGTGATAGGTTAGTTGATATAATAGACCTGGCCTATCTCTGCCATTTACTTCAATCACCGTATGAGATTTGGAGCGTTTATTTGTCACAATCACGCGTGGCGAGACGGATAAGGCACGCAAACGGGCCGGCTGGCTTTGCCATTTTTTCTCTAGCGCGATATGCAAATTCATTTCACCCATCAGGGCTTGTTCAATGCGGCTTGTCAGCATCTTCAATTTTGCTTGATTTGTAACAGCTTGCCTATCATCTGTTTGCAAACGGAACTGATCAAGAATTGTCCCATCTTTACGGGTGTTAATTCTCGCCGACACAATCGTCATCTGGCTCAACGCCACTGCGCCAGCAATGCGAGAAAATAAGCCGGGATGATCTTGCGCCATAATGGTCATAATCGTTGTACGGCTCGTCTCATCTACCTCATATTGAATGGATAAGGGGGTATCAGTCTCCTGAAAGGCTTCAATGAGATGCGCATGCGCCTGATGTGTTTTTGGATCAAAGGCTGTCCAATAAGAGGGATAGAATAAGCCCGCATAGGCATCGAAGCGCGCCTCATCCCAGCCCTCTGTCTCAGCCAGATAACTTTGTGCCTCAAACATCGCTTGTCCTGCTGCGGCACGCGCCACCTCTGCCGGACCTGCCCCCCCAATAACAGCCTCTGAACGCCAATATAAATCGCGCATTAAGCTGGCTTTCCAGCCATTCCAAATATCAGGACCAACCGCCCGAATATCAGCCACTGTCAAAATCAATAGGCATTTTAATCGCTCAGGGGATTGCACAATATCGACAAAATCAGAGATTGTTTTGGGATCATTCAAATCATAGCGGAACGCAATCTTACTCATTAGGAGATGTTGTTCAATCAACCAGACCACCATGTCTGTTTCATCGGCATCAAGGCCAAGCTGTGGACATAAGTTTGCCGCGACTTCAGCCCCTAAGACAGAATGATCACCGCCGCGGCCTTTGGCGATATCATGAAGCAATATCGCAACATAAAGCGCTCGCCGCGATGATATCTTTGAAAATAAATCACATGCCAGCGGGGCCTCATCAGCAATCGTACCCGCTTCAATCGCATGCATCATACCAACCGCTTTGATAGTATGCTCATCAACTGTATAGCTATGATACATATCAAATTGCATCATGCCGACAATCCGCCCAAAATCAGGCATATATTTCGATAAAAACCCGCTTTCATTCATCAGGCGCAATACCCGTTCTGGGCTTTGCTTATGACCTAAAATATCAAGGAAATAACGATGAATTTCTGCTGTCCAGAGATCAGCATGAGAGAGCCGGTTGGTGCCTCTGGTCAGACGTTTAAAACTATCGGGATGAATATCGAGATTTAACGTTTGGGCATAATAGAATATCTGAATACAGCGCACCGGATCTTGATGAAACATTAAATCAGATGGCAAATGAAGACGTCCATTGCGCAGCGTAAAAGGGCCAGTCTGGTAAGACAGGCGCGCCACCCCTGCTTCTAAAATGCGTGATAAAGAAAAGGCAGATTTAACGTCAAATTCATCTTCGATGGCGGCACAGAAAATACGCGTCAAATTCCCCACTTGTCGCGCTGCCAAATAATAGCGCTTCATAAAGCGCTCAACATCACGCAGTCCACCACGCGAGACAAATCCCATTTTCGGGGCAATGTCTATTTGCGCATCAAAGGCAAGCCTATCATCACCGCGATTGGCGCGGAGGTGAAGAAAACAACGCACGGTCCACAAGAAACGCTGTGAGGCTGCGAAGGCACGTGCCTCGGAGACACGAATGATACCTTGCTCAAAAATCGCCATAATATCTGCTTTACGATAGGCAAATTTGGCAATCCAAAACAAAGTATGAAGGTCACGCAACCCCCCCTTGCCTTCTTTCACTTGTGGCTCGACCACATAACGCGTAGCGCCATGTGACTGATGGCGCGTATCACGCTCTGCTAATTTTTCTGTCACAAAATCAAGGGGATTGGCGGCTTTAATGGCTTTTTGCAATGCTGTTTCCAATTGCTGATATAAAGCGTCATCCCCTGTGATAAATCTGATCTCTAATAAGGAGGTCATAATAGTGATATCGGCTTTGGCAGCACGCATATTTTGGCGCACAGAGCGTGTGGCATGACCCACTTTGAGCCCCAAATCCCACAATAAATAAAGGCATATTTCGATTTCTTCCGCACTCTCAGGAGATTCGGCTTTTTCTTGAAGGAAAAGCAAATCAATATCCGAGAAAGGTGATAATTCCCCGCGCCCATAACCCCCTGTTGCGCATAAAGACCAGCTTTTGGCAAAGCTACTTTTGTGAGGATGTAATTTTGCAAAATAAGGCGCTGCTACCTCATGAACCAAGATTGTGAGGAGACAATCCATGGATAATGCATGGGCCCCTACATAGCGAACGCCATCATGAGTGCGCTCTAAATCCTCTGCGAGCGCCGTCCGCATTTCAGCCATGGCTTGCTTAATCGCAGTCACAGCGTCCGCGCGGAATCGAGTCGCATCTGATTCTGTCTCTGCAGCCTTTATAAGCTGCAGGCGCAAGGCACGCTCATCAAACGCAATCGCGTGCCGCTGGCGCGCCGCCTCATAGGGGTTCAACCATCCTTGCCATAGTGATTGCGGTGATGGTGGCGTCTGATCTGTGGGTGTATCAAGCATCTGGCTTTCAATCCTTAGGTTTGCGATCTACCGCTTATTTAGCTTTCGCAGTTAACTCATATAACAGATCCAACGCTTGCCGCGCTGTTAAATCATCTGGCCGTATCTCTCGTAGCTTTGTGACGACCTCATGATCTGGCGCTGTCTCTGGCACGGTTTCTTGCGCCGCAAAAAGCGGCAAGCTCTGTAATGTTTCACGGGGGGTATGAAGCGCGTCTGCTTTGCCTGTCTCAAGCCTGTCTAATATATCCTGAGCGCGGGCAATGACTGCATCTGGCAAGCCGGCTAATCGCGCCACATGAACGCCATAAGACCGGCTCGCTGCCCCGGCCGCCACTTTGTGTAAAAACAAGATGTCATTTTGCCATTCTTTGACTTCCATCGTGCAGGGATAGAGGCGGTCTAGGCTCTCTTTGAGGGCGATTAATTCATGGTAATGCGTCGCAAATAACGTACGACATTGGCTGACATTATGCAGATATTCTAAACAAGCATGCGCTATGGATAACCCATCAAAGGTCGCTGTGCCGCGTCCAATCTCATCTAAAATCACAAGCGAGCGATCGGTGGCTTGATTTAAAATCGTGGCCGTTTCTACCATCTCTACCATGAAGGTAGACTGACCGCGTGCTAGATCATCTGAGGCACCAACACGGCTATAGCATTTATCAATAATGCCAATATGAGCGGCCTCTGCTGGTACAAAAATACCGGCCTGAGCCAAGATAGCGATCAGCGCATTTTGCCGTAAAAAGGTCGACTTACCAGCCATATTGGGACCTGTGAGAAGCCATAGCTGATGCGCCTCACTCATGTGGCAATCATTGGCCATAAACGCGGTGCCTTTTGCCAAAGCTTGCTCTACGACGGGATGGCGTCCTGCTTTGATATCAAATCGCCTGTCATGACTTAAAAGGGGGCGCGCATAATCATGCTCTGTGGCCAAATTGGCCGTTGCGAGCGCCACATCCAAAGCCGCTAAGGCTTGGCCAGATTGTGAAATAGCATCCGCAGCTTGTGTTATCTGCGCAATCAAATCAGCAAAAATTGCCAATTCCATCGCCAAGGCCTTTTCCCCAGCAGATGCGATATCACGTTCCAGCTCTGATAATTTCACCGTGGTAAATCGCACAGATTGCGCGGTGGTCTGACGATGAATAAATTGCTCATCTTGCATTACTATCTCGGCATGGGCTGCCCGGACATCAATATGATATCCCAAGACATTATTATGTTTAATTTTAAGGGATGAGATGCCTGTTTGCGCGCTATAATCAGCTTGCAATGCCGCAATCAGCCGGCGGCTTTCATCGCGCAATGCGCGTAACTCATCTAATGCGGGGCTAAATCCATCACGCACAAAGCCGCCATCTCTTGCCAATAATGGCACCTCATCTGCGAGTGCTAATTGCACCGGCTCATACAAAGCAAGCGGCGCACAAATAGCATGATTCAAACCCTGGAATTGCTGCGCAAATGGCGCGGTAAAGCCAGCCCCAACCGGCCCTTCTGAAAGGCGAAGAAGATGCATTGAAATCTCTTGCGCGAGGGCAAAAAACCGCCTGAGAGATAACAGGTCACGCGGCCCCCCTCTACCGATGGTGATACGGGCTAAGCACCGCTCACTATCAGGTAACTGTTTGAGCAAAGCCGCGATATCATCTCTGACATCATCGAGCGAGACAAAGAGGCTTGCGAAATCAAGTCTCTCATTAATTTGCACAATATCTGTCAAAGGCGCTGATAGACGAGAGGCAAGAAGGCGCGCCCCTGCGGCTGATTTTGTTTTATCAATGGCGCTAAGCAAACTACCTTTGCGCTCGCCAGAGAGATTCTTTGTTAATTCCAAAGAGCGTCTTGTCGCTGGATCAATTTCCATCAACCCCGAATGCGAGACGACCGTCAAAGGGGCAAGGCGTGGCATTGTGGATATCTGCGTAGCTTGCAAATAACGCACCAAAGCCCCTGCAGCACTTAGCATCGCACGACTATAGGCGGAGAGATCAGGGGCCTGGTCGCCCTCATAGAGTGCGCGCAAAGTGGTCAGCGCGTCTTGGCTATCAAACGTGTGATCAGCCTGCGGCGAGATCATCACATTCTGGGATTTCAAAAATAGCGACAGCGCGGCATCATCAAACCCGTCTGGTAAAATAACTTCAGAGGGCTGCAGCCGTGATATCTGCCCCTCTAGACTTTCGCGTGACACAGCTTGCACAAAAAAGTCAGATGTTGACATATCCGCCCATGCCAACGCCAATTCGTTCCCTGCCTGTGCAATCACAGCGAGGAAGTTATTCTGATCAGGGGCTAACAGACCGTCTTCATTTAATGTCCCAGCGGTCACAAGGCGCACAACACCACGCGGCAAAGGCCCCTTGCCGCCGCGCTTTTTGAAACTCTCAGGATCTTCGGTTTGCTCGCATATGGCAACCTTGAAATCTTGCTTAATCAGGCGCGCCAAATAATTATCCATGGCATGAACAGGCACACCACACATTGGAATATCACGCCCTTCAAATTGCCCTCTTTTGGTGAGTGTTAAATTTAAGGCAGAGGCTGCTATTTCCGCATCGTGGAAAAACATTTCATAAAAATCACCCATGCGATAAAATAGCAATGCTTCCGCATAATTGGCCTTAACCTCAAGGAATTGCGCCATCATAGGCGTTAAACCTGGTGCATTAGCAGGGGGAAGAGAGGCACTTTCTAGGCGGTGAGGTGAGACCATTTGGTTTGTCATTATCTTCTGCTATGTGCTAAAGCTGAGGTAACTGTTAAGCGTGGCGAACATCGCACGTTATATCATCAATTATTAACAGAATTTGCAAAAGGATAGTAGGGTAAATGGCGACTGATCCTTCGAGTCTCGATAAAGAGGCACTAGATTTCCACGCGTCAGGTAGACCTGGTAAATTGGAAATCACACCAACCAAACCTTTGACAAGCCAACGTGACCTGTCTCTGGCTTATTCTCCAGGAGTGGCTGCCCCTTGTTTGGCCATTGAACAAAATCCTGCAACCTCGTATGACTATACGGCGAAAGGCAATTTGGTTGCGGTAATTTCAAATGGCACAGCGGTACTAGGCCTTGGTAATATTGGGGCCGCTGCCTCGAAGCCTGTCATGGAAGGTAAGGCTGTTCTTTTCAAGAAATTCGCGGATATTGATGGTGTTGATTTAGAGGTCGCCACTGAGGATATCGACCGCTTTGTTGATGCTGTCTCGTTGCTTGGTCCCTCTTTTGGCGGTATCAATCTCGAAGATATCAAATCACCAGAATGTTTTATTATTGAACAACGTCTTCGTGAAATCATGGACATCCCTGTGTTCCACGATGATCAGCATGGTACGGCCATTATTGCCGCTGCTGGCTTGATCAATGCGCTGCACCTCACCGGCCGTGATGTCAAAGATATCAAAATCGTCTCAAATGGCGCCGGCGCTGCCTCGATTGCTTGTGTTGAATTGATCAAGGCGCTTGGCGTGCCTCATCAAAATGTCATTCTCACCGACCGTGAAGGTGTCATCTATCAAGGTCGTGAAACCTCTATGAACCAATGGAAATCTGCTCATGCGGTGAAGACAGAGGCGCGCACCTTAGAAGATGCAATCACGGGCGCAGATGTGTTCCTAGGCCTCTCTGTTGCTGGCGCTTTGACACCTGACATGGTGTCGAAAATGGCTGATCGTCCGATTATTTTTGCGATGGCCAATCCTGTGCCTGAGATCATGCCGGATGAAGCCAAAGCGGTCCGCCCTGATGCGATTGTCGCAACGGGCCGGTCTGATTTTCCGAACCAGGTCAATAATGTGTTGGGCTTCCCTTATATTTTCCGTGGCGCGCTTGATGTGAGAGCAACCGCGATTAATGAAGAAATGAAAATCGCGGCTGCCAATGCGATTGCGATGCTCGCCCGTGAAGATGTGCCTGATGAGGTGAGCGCTGCCTATCAAGGGGGCAATCTGCAATATGGCGAAGATTACATCATCCCAGCGCCTTTTGACCCGCGCTTGATCTCGTCTGTCTCTGCGGCAGTGGCGCAGGCCGCCATGGCATCGGGTGTGGCGCAAAAACCGATCGAAGATATCGAAGCCTATAAACGGCAATTATCTGCCCGCCTTGATCCAACAGCGTCATTCTTGCAGGTCATTTATGATGCGATCACACCAGCCCGCAAGAAGGTGGTCTTTGCCGAAGGTGAAGAAGAAGTGGCCATCCGTGCGGCCTTGGCCTTCCGTAATGCCGGCTATGGTGAACCTATTCTTGTAGGCCGTGAACATCGGATCGCCCAAACCATCGAACAGCTTGGTCTAGAAGGCGCAGAGACGATCGAAGTCACAAACGCCAAAATCTCTGACCATAATGAAGATTATATTGAGTTCTTATATCAGCGTCTGCAAAGGCGCGGCACTGTGTATCGTGATTGCCAGCGGATGGTAAATCAGGACCGTCACGTCTTTGCGGCCTGTATGGTTGTGAATGGCCATGCTGATGCGATGGTATCAGGCCTGACACGGAATTTCCTATCAACCTTTGAGCATATCACCAGAGTGATTGACCCGGCTGAGAATGAGAAATTTGTTGCCACTTCGATGCTCATCTCGAAAGGCCGGACTGTCTTTATTGGTGATACCTCTATTCATGAAAGACCATCAGGCGAGCAGCTGGCGCAGATCGCGACCGCTGTGGCAGAAAAGGCCTCCTCTATGGGCCATGCGGCAAAGGTGGCATTCCTGTCATTCTCAAATTTTGGCAGCCATGATTCTGAAATTACCACCGCGCCAGCAGATGCCGTGAAAGTCTTAGATAGGATGAGCGATGTGCCGTTCGAATATGAAGGAGAAATGACAGCTGATATCGCGCTTGATTATGCCTTGATGAAAGGCAGATATCCGTTTAGCCGTCTGACAGATGCCGCCAATATCCTCATCATGCCAGGGCTTTATTCTGCCAATATCTCATTTAAATTAATGCAGCAATTAGGCGGCGGTTCTGTTATTGGGCCAATGATGCTTGGCGCGCAACATCCGTTCCAAATCGTGCAGATGGGATCATCTGTGAATGATGTGGTCAATGCCGCGGCGTTGGCAGCTTATGAAGCGCTCTAGCAGCTAGCGACGATACAGCCAAATCCTATGACAGACCGCTTAGGCGGTCTGTTTTTGTAAGGGGGCAATCAGCTGCGGTAGGTTTGCTTCGGGGCGCGCGCCATAATGACAGATAATCTCACCCGCGCAGGCTGAGGCAATCTCTCCACATAAACGAGCATCGCCCTGACGAGCGCGGCCATATAAATAACCAGCGGCAAAGAGATCACCTGCCCCTGTTGTATCTTTGACCTCTGATAAAGGCATGGCAGGGACCTCTGCAATCTCTCCATCTTTGTAAATGATAGCGCCTTCTGCCCCTCTTGTGATGATCAATTCATCCAATGTGCCCTGCAAGGCGGCAATAGAATCAGTGGCATCCTTCCCTGTCAGGGCACGCACCTCATCTTCATTACAAAATAGAATTGAGACATGCGCTTCGATAAAGGCAGAGAGGGCATCAAAATGACGTTCGACGCACCATGGGTCAGAGAGTGATAAGGCGATTTTACCCCCTTGTTGGGCGGCAATCTCAGCCACTTTCGCAAAGAGAGCCGGGCCTTCTGGTGCATCAAATAAATAGCCTTCGAGATAATAGACATCAGCAGCAGGCAGATTAGCGAGATGCGAAGGGCCCATCTGGATACAAGCCCCCAAAAAGGTATTCATTGAGCGCACCGCATCTGGAGTCACAAAAATCATAGAGCGGGCGGTTGCTAGCCCATCATTGGTTACCTTACCCAGAAAGGTCACGCCGGTTTGTTCAACAGAGGCAATGAAGTCTTCGCCAAGGCTATCTTCAGCCACTTCACCAACATAGCCAGACTGCCCGCCTAATAGTGCAAAACCCACAGCAGAGTTTGCCGCAGACCCGCCTGCCATTGTCGTGGCATCTGTCATTTGAGATGACAAATGAACGGCTCTATCCTCATCAATGAGGTTCATCGCCCCTTTTTCAATGTGATTATCTGTTAAAAAGCTATCTTGGCCCGTGGCCACCATATCTACGATTGCATTGCCAACAAAAATTGCTTCTAACGCCATAATTCTCACACCTTTTTACGCCTTCGTCAGGGTCACCCTAGGCAGATGGGCTAGGTGAGTAAAGAAAAATATCTTGGTGCTTGTCTTCATACATCATTGCCCTCATAACTAAGTCACAGTGATAGATTTGGGGCTGATTGAGTATTTTAATGATACGGGCGATTTTTCTAGGGATAGCAGCAATAGCATTAGCCGCCTGTGTGCCGGAGCAACAAAAGCTGATCGTCACAGCAGACCCGCCAAGTGAAACCATCACCCCCGCGCAGACTATTGAGACAACTGACCCTGTTGTGCAAGCGCAACCTGTCCAAGAGCAAGTCACAAAGACAGAGGAGCTGCCAGAACAAGACACAGCGCCTGATACCTCATCTTTGCAACGCGTGACGGTCTTACCAGACCCGCCAAAACCAAAAGAAGACGCCCTAGATATCACCCAGCTACAACGTGTGACGGTGTTGCCTGACCCGCCAAAGCCAGCACCTATTATTCCGCTGAATCCTTATCAATTTAACGGCCGACCCCTATCAGAGATTGCCGCACGCCTTGGCATAGCTGATCGCCAATTTAGCGAACAAGGGATGATGATACAGCATTATTATATGGCAATGTGTCATCTATTGTTATTTGTGGATGAAACAGGCACAGGTCCTGTCATTCTGCATATTGATGTGCGCGCGCCAAATCTTGGCGCAAACTTGGAAGAAGAGGCGTGCTTTACACAGATTGGGGCACGTGCTGATGCGTTTCAAGACAGAGGGCGCTAAGCCGCTAGATTGTCTTCGCTTTATAGAGGCATAAATCAGCAATCTCACACGCCCCACAATCAGGTTTGCGTGCTTTACAGACATAGCGGCCATGCAAAATCATCCAATGATGCGCCCCTTTTTGCCACTGTTTTGGCACACGGCGTAATAATTCCTTTTCCACCACCACAACATCTTTGCCTGGCGCAATACCTGTGCGATTACCCAGGCGAAAAATATGCGTATCAACAGCGATAGTGGGATGGCCAAAGGCTTCATTGAGCACTACATTTGCGGTTTTACGTCCAACCCCTGGCAAGGCCTCTAGCGCCTCTCTATCTTCTGGGACTTGGCTGTTATGGTCGGCAATCAAAATCTGTGAGAGGGCTAACACATTTTTGGCCTTCATATTAAATAAGCCAATGGTTTTGATATGATCTTTGATACCACCCAAGCCAAGCGCGACCATCTTTTCTGGCGTATCTGCGATTTTAAATAATGACTTTGTCGCCTTATTGACCCCAACATCAGTGGCCTGCGCTGATAATGCCACAGCGACCAGAAGCGTGTAAGGATTGGTAAATTCAAGCTCTGTTTGCGGGTTAGGGTTAACCTTCGATAGCCGTGCAAATACCTCATCAATATCAGCTAGCTTCATTTTTCGTGACATAGGCAGCTCTCTTTATCCTAACAGCGTGGCGCTTTTCTTGCGTTGTGACTGGTCCAATCTTGCTTACTTCCTATATAGAGACAAGAGAGAAAGTAACCAGATAGGCCTATGACACATTATCACGCCTCCCCTCATGCTTTGAGTGATATCATTACGCTATGGCCCCATCGCTCGCTCAGCCAGCGCGGCTTTTTAATCGTCATGACAGCGATTGCCACTTTATGCTTCATTGTGGGGACAGGATTTTTTCTACTTGGCGCGTGGCCTGTCATTGGGTTTCTAGGCTTAGAATTTGTCGCTGTGTATTTGGCCTTCCATTATAATTATCGCGCTGCAAGAGCACATGAACAGCTTCTGATTCATGAAAAGGGGGTGGATATTATCCGCGTCTCACCAAAAGGGTCCCAAGAACATGTGACATTACCGTCACTCTGGCTGACGGCAGAAGTGATCAAGGGGCGCGGGCGCCGGCGCAGTTTGGGTTTGCGTTATCACCGCGACTTTATCGAGATTGGCAGCTTTCTGCCTCCTATTGAGAAGGCAGATCTGCAAAAACTAATAAATGAAAGACTAGCCGCCGCGCGACTTGGCCAGACTTAAAGGCCGAGCACATCTTCCATATGATAGAGGCCGGCTGTTTTCTGTGCGGCAATAAATCTGGCGGCTGTCAGCGCGCCTCTGGCGAAAATCGCCCGCTGATTGGCGATATGGGTGAGCTCAATACGCTCATCTTCGCCAAAAAAGACCACTGAATGTTCACCAGCCACATTGCCGCCACGCATGACAGCAAAGCCAATATCACCCTCTTTACGCGCGCCTGTTATGCCATCACGGCCGGCATCACGCACTGCGTCTAATGAGACATTTCGCCCTGCGGCAGCCGCATGACCCAAGGCCAAGGCCGTCCCAGAGGGGGCATCAATTTTTTGATTATGATGGGTTTCAACAATTTCAATATCCCATTCAGGCCCAAGGGCTTTTGCCGCTTGCTGTACAAGCTTTAGCAGCAAATTCACCCCAATCGAGGTATTCGCACAATAGAGAATAGGAATCTGGGCCGCTGCCTTTGCAATCTCGGCTTCTTGTGCCTCTGACAGGCCTGTTGTGCCGATCACAAGCGCTTGCCCTGCGGCTGTCGCTGCCTCAAGCAATGCCATGGTCCCCTCTGGGCGTGAGAAATCAATGATCACATCCGCCCCCGCTAATTCAGCTGGCGTTGCTACAATCTGGCCTGTGCCGAATGACTCGCCGACAGCGGGGCTTCCCACATATTCAAGGCCGCCCACAATCTCGATATCGCTGGCTTGCGCAGCTGTCTGGGCAATCATTTGGCCCATACGGCCCTTTGCCCCTGATAAGGCACATGAAATTTTGGTCATCCTCTGCACTTCTTTCTCTTATGATTGCCCTAACGCTTGCCTGACACACCCTAGCAAGGGCGACGCCTCTTTTGCAAAAGATAAGTTAAAACTCTGTTGTAGAAGAGGGCTTAAGACGCATCATCGAACAAGTTTTTCACGCGGTCATACCAGCTTTTAGCCTTCGGACTTGTATCGCCTGCCTCTTGGAATTCTTGTAGTAATTCTTTTTGACGCGCTGTCAGATCCGTCGGTGTTTCAACTTGAATCTCGACAATCTGATCACCAAATTGTGACCCGCGCAAGGCTGGCATACCTTTGCCACGCATCCGGAATTTACGCCCTGATTGTGTGCCGGCCTCAATTGTCAAACGTGCCATTTTGCCAGAGATGGTTGGCACATCAATCGTCCCACCAAGCGCTGCGATAGTCATAGGAAGCGGCACAGAGGTAAATAAGCGCTCGCCATCACGTTCAAAAATATTGTGTGGGCGGATATTCACGAAAATATAAAGATCGCCGGCGGGCGCGCCTCTCGTCCCGGCCTCCCCCTTGCCTGACAGACGGATCCGTGTACCCGTATCAACGCCTTTGGGGATATTCACTGACAAGGTTTGTGTCTTATCAAGCCGTCCTTGTCCATGGCAATCACGGCACGGATCAGAGATAATCTCGCCTTGGCCCTGACAGGCAGGACAGGTGCGCTCTAAGGTAAAGAACCCTTGTTGCTGACGCACTTTGCCAACACCGTGACACGTGCCACATGAGGTCGGCTCACTGCCTTTAGCAGCCCCTGTTCCATGACAGGTCTCACAGCCCGCAGCCACAGTCAGGGTGATATCTTTTTGTGTGCCAGAGAAGGCTTCTTCAAGCGTCACATCCATATCATAACGCAAATCAGACCCTTGGCGATTGCTGCCCCCTGATTGGCGACCGCCGGCAAATTCATTAAACATCTGATCAAAAATATCAGAGAAGCCGCCACCGCCGAAACCGCCGCCCCCAAAACCACCGCCGCCAAAGCCGCCGCCGCCACCTTGTTCAAAGGCGGCATGGCCAAGCCTGTCATAGGCAGCACGCTTTTGGTCATCTTTTAAGACGTCATAGGCTTCGGTAGCTTCGCGAAACCGCTCTGCTGCGGCCTCATCATCAGGATTGCGATCTGGGTGATTGGCCATCGCCAATTTCCGATAGGCTGATTTGATTTGGCGTTCATCGGCATCACGGCCTACACCAAGCACATCATAATAATCTCGTTTTGACATGGCTATCACCCCACCAGCTTGCAAAATGGCCATCGCGATAGAACATCTGTGTTATCGCTTTGCGCCCTGCTATCATTGTGAAAAAAGGTTTATGCCTGATTGCCAAGACATAAACCTTTTTGTGATGTTATCGCATAAATTTGCGAACCATCTGTTTCGTTAAGCCCCTTTGGCCTTGTCATCGTCGACTTCTTCAAATTCCGCATCGACAACGCCATCATCATTAGTGGCACCACCTGCTGCTGCCTCAGCCATGCCTTCTTCACCGCCAGCGGCTTGATAGGCAGCTTCACCCATCTTCATCATGGCGTTTGACAAGGCTTCTGTCTTGGCTTTGATAGCCTCGCTATCATCACCTTCGAGCGCGGTTTTCACCTCAGCAATAGCGGCTTCAACATCTGATTTCAAAGCACCATCAGCCTTGTCACCTAGCTCAGTTAATGATTTTTCTGCGCCATGGACCAAAGCTTCGGCTTGGTTGCGTGTTTCTACATCTTCACGGCGCTTCTTATCAGCTTCAGCATTGGCTTCTGCATCTTTGATCATATCTTCGATGTCAGTATCCTCTAAGCCACCAGAGGCTTTGATTGAAATGGCCTGCTCTTTGCCTGTTGCTTTATCTTTGGCAGAGACTTTCACAATACCATTGGCATCAATATCGAATGTGACTTCAATCTGTGGGACGCCGCGCGGGGCTGGTGCAATGCCTTCAAGATTAAATTGCCCGAGCAATTTGTTATCTTGCGCCATCTCACGCTCACCTTGGAAGACAGAGATTGTCACAGCTGGCTGATTATCATCAGCTGTTGAGAAAACCTGGCTTTTCTTTGTTGGGATTGTTGTGTTTCTATCAATCAGACGTGTGAAGACACCGCCCAATGTTTCAATCCCCAATGACAAAGGTGTGACATCAAGCAACAGGACATCTTTCACATCGCCTGTCAAAACGCCGGCTTGAATTGCCGCACCAGAGGCCACTACCTCATCAGGGTTCACACCACGATGTGGCTCTTTACCAAAGAATTCGGTTACCTTTTCAATGATTTTCGGCATACGTGTCATACCACCAACCAAAATCACTTCGTCGATTTCAGAGGCGGCAATACCGGCATCTTTCAAGGCTTTGCGACAAGGCTCAAGCGAACGCGCAACCAATGTCTCAACAAGCTGTTCCAATTTGGCGCGCGATAATTTGACATTCAAATGTTTCGGCCCTGACTGGTCAGCTGTGATAAAGGGTAGGTTCACCTCTGTCTGCATCGCAGATGATAGTTCAATCTTGGCTTTTTCAGCGGCTTCTTTCAAACGCTGAAGCGCCAATTTATCACCGCGCAAATCAATACCATTCTCTGACTTAAACTCATCAGCAAGGAAATCGATGATGGCTTGGTCAAAATCTTCCCCACCGAGGAAGGTGTCACCATTGGTTGATTTCACTTCAAACACACCGTCGCCGACTTCGAGGACAGAAACGTCGAACGTACCGCCACCAAGGTCATAAACAACAATCAAACCTGATTCTTGCTTCTCTAGCCCATAGGCCAGCGCTGCCGCTGTTGGCTCATTGATGATACGCAACACTTCCAAACCAGCGATCTTACCAGCATCTTTGGTCGCTTGACGTTGGGCATCATTGAAATAAGCCGGTACTGTGATAACAGCCTTATCCACTGTTTCACCGAGATAGGCTTCGGCATCTTCTTTTAGCTTACGCAAAATAAAGCTTGAGATTTGGCTTGGTGAGTAATCTTGGCCATCAGCCTCAATCCACGCATCACCATTTTTTGCGGCTTTCACCTGGTAAGGCACCAAATCAGAAAATGATGCGGTGGCCTTATCATCAGCACGGCGGCCGATGAGGCGCTTTACCGCAAAAATTGTCTTTTCAGGGTTTGTGACTGCCTGGCGTTTTGCCGCCATACCAATCAGGCGCTCATCACCCTCAGCAAATGCCACCATTGATGGTGTTGTGCGGCCGCCTTCGCTATTTTCAATAACGCGCGCCTCATTGCCATCCATCACAGCAACACAAGAATTTGTTGTGCCTAAGTCAATGCCAATTACACGTCCCATAACTTTCTTCCTTCATTCATCATGATTTGCGCCCTATGCAGGGGCGACTGCGCCATCTCATTCATGGCGGCTATAAAACTCGTTATTTTACTGCCGTCTTATCTCGCATATAAGCGCTGTTTTGCGCGATGCAAGGGGTCAGGCTGCTTTTTCTATTGCCTTATTCAGCGCTCTCTTCAGGCGCTGCTTTTGACACACCCACCATCGCTGGGCGGATCAAACGGTCATGCAACACATAGCCAGCTTGGGCAACAGACACCACCGTACCGGGGGCCACATCATTGGTTGGCACCTCAAACATTGCTTGGTGAAGATTATAGTCAAATTTTTCACCTTCAGGATGCACCAGCTGCACGCCATGTTTTTCCATGATTTTGGTAACCTCTGAGACTGTCATCTCAAGACCGATCAAAATATTCTTATAGGTCTCATCTAACCCGTCACGATCCGCTGGTGCTGATTCCAACGCACGTTGCAAATTATCCAGCGGCACCGTCAAATCACGAATAAAGCTAAGTGGCCCATATTTATTGGCCGCTTCCACATCACGCTGTGCCCGCTTTTTGGCATTTTCCATCTCAGCAGCGGCGCGATAAAGCTGATCCTTATAATGATCTCTGTCTTTTTCTGCCTGCTCTAGCTCAGATAGCTCTTCCTCACCATCACCGTCTGCTGCCTCAGTTTCAACAGCTTCTTGATCTTCGGTTTTGACGTCTGTCTGGTCTTCTGCCGCGGCGTCTTGTTTCATCTCGTCGCTCACAATCATGCCTCACTTTTCAGCTTCTGATCTGGTCTCGTCGCCCTGTTATCATCAACAGGACATGTTGCATATGGGGAGCCAGCGCCCTTTTGCCAAGAGGGTTATTATGATTTTTTCCCTTTTTCCCTCAGCGTTAACGGAAAATTAATACCTCTTTGCTAGCCTATGACTTTCTATCAACAGATCACGGGAGATAAGTAGGATGAGAACGCAAGCCTCGCGGCGCTTATCTGATAGGCGGCGC
Organism: Alphaproteobacteria bacterium; assembly: GCA_011524995.1. GTDB lineage: Bacteria > Pseudomonadota > Alphaproteobacteria > Puniceispirillales > Puniceispirillaceae > UBA685. The sequence goes on from WTJA01000028.1 coordinate 81,190, forward strand.
TACCGTTCCGTTCGCGAACACCGCCAACGCGCCCAACATATGCATGCCATCACAAAATTATCACAAGAAGCACAACAGCTGGCGGCTAGCGATACCATTATTCATTATCCAGCTTTTGGGGCCACACCATATGATCGCGCGCCAGCAGATAACGCCCCAGCAGATAACGCCCCAGATGGGCACCCCCCGCAAGAGGCAGAGCTCGCAGAAATCTGCCACGCTGTGCATGAGGCGCTAAGGCGAGGCGCACCCCCATCAGAAACAGCCCCCTCATCTGCTGATGGGAGCGAGGCGGCGCGTGACGGCATTCAGGCGCTTATCGCAACAGAGGTGAAAGCAGCCCTGGAAGAGATGGCGCCTCAGATTGTGTCTCAAACGCTGATAACGCTGCTCTCGCAAAAGACGGATAAGCCTAGGTCAGATGATGGGTAACTATCACTGTCCGCATTGCGGCATGGCTGGTCAGCTTGACCCCATTCATGCCCAGCTGCCACATTGGCCTGTTCTGTGCCATAATTGTTATCGTTTTGGTGAACCGCCTCACGCCGCCTATGACCCATCCCAAAAGGCAGAGCGTAAAGCTGGCGCGACTGTTACCTGTCTTGTGTGTCATTTGACCTTGTCATTGCTCCCCAAGCACATCATATCATCGCCCATCATCACAGCCCGCTTTACTGTCCGCAATGTCGCTCACATTTGCCGCTTGATGAATTGCGCC
>WTJA01000028.1:82007-101320 GCA_011524995.1 Alphaproteobacteria bacterium
AGCCCGCTTTACTGTCCGCAATGTCGCTCACATTTGCCGCTTGATGAATTGCGCCTGCCGCCTGTCTTATTGGCCGATAAAGACGATCCGCTTGATGGCCTTATCATTGCGTTGCTGATTGGTCTGTTTCTTCTTATCTGTGCGATTTTCCTATTGGCTTTCACAGCGCAAGGCCATCTCATTCGCCACGATTTTCAAGACTTTATGGCGCCTTATTTAGCGCAATGGCAGATGACAATGGATAGGATTTGGACAGTGATGCAAGAGAGCTGGGCTGGCCTCCTCAGGTAAAATGCGTGATCTGCCAAAAATCACCTTCAGAAGCTGTCTCGTTTTTGCTATGGCTTAATCAAGATTTTGAATTTTTCCGAAACGAGGCCCTAGATGACACAAGCACGCCCTTCCGGCAGAGCCGCCGATCAGTTGCGTCACATTGAGATTATTCCCCATTTTACCAAACATGCTGAAGGGTCTTGCCTCATCAAAGCAGGTGATACGCATGTGCTTGTCACAGCCTCAGTCGAAGAGCGCGTTCCGCCCTTCTTGCGGGGGGCCAATCAAGGATGGGTCACAGCGGAATATGGCATGTTGCCACGCTCTACCCATAGCCGTATGGATAGAGAATCTGCCAAAGGCAAACAATCAGGCCGCACCCTGGAAATTCAACGGCTTATTGGCCGGGCATTGCGCGCCATTATTGACCTAGAAGCTTTGGGTGAACGCCAGATTAAGATTGATTGTGATGTCATCCAAGCTGATGGCGGCACGCGCACCGCTGCGATCACCGGGGCATGGGTCGCATTGGCATTGGCAGTTGAAACCTTGCTGCAAAAAGGGCTTGTGACAAAGAACCCGTTGCGTGATCAAGTGGCCGCGATTTCCTGTGGTATCCATCATGGCGAGGCCGTGCTTGATCTTGATTATGATGAAGATAGCGATGCTGATACCGATGCTAATTTTGTCATGACAGCCTCAGGTGGCTTAGTGGAAATTCAAGGCACAGCCGAAAAAACGCCTTTTTCACGTGCAGAATTGAACCAGCTCATGGATTTAGCCGAACAAGGATGTAACCAGCTATTTGCCGCCCAACTAGACGCCTTTAATCAAGGTCGGTCATAGCGCGAAACCATCAGCCTATTATCAGAGAGCCCTCATGGAAAAGACCATTGTTATCGCCAGCCATAATCAAGGCAAAATCAGAGAAATTGCCGCCTTATTAGCGCCACTTGGTTATGAGGTCACCTCTGCGGCAGCGCTTGGTTTTGAAGAGCCAGAGGAAACAGGCACTACCTATATCGCCAATGCCGAACTAAAGGCGCTTGCCTCTGCTAAAGCCGCAGGACTTCCTGCCTTGGCAGATGATTCCGGCCTCTCAGTCAAGGCACTTGGCGGCGCGCCTGGTATTTACTCAGCGCGATGGGCTGGCCCTGATAAGGATTTTAACCATGCGATGAAGCGTGTCGCAGATGCGGTTTTATTGTCAGGCACAGCCGATAGGTCAGCGGAATTTGTGTGCGCTTTATCACTGGCGCTCCCTGATGGGAGTGTGACCTCCTTTGAAGGACGCGTTGGCGGTACCATTACCTGGCCCATGCGCGGCGATAAGGGATTTGGCTATGATCCCATCTTTACGCCGCTAGGCTATGACATCACCTTTGGCGAGATGGATCCTGATAAAAAACATGCGATGAGCCATCGTGCTAATGCCTTCTCACAGCTTGTAACCCACTTGAAAGCGTTGGTGTGACAGCCTTATCAGCAACCCCATCAGCGCCAGCCCCAACCGCAGAGGCAGGGTTTGGGCTCTATGTCCATTGGCCCTTTTGCCGCGCCAAATGCCCCTATTGTGACTTTAACTCTCATGTTGTCGCAGATTTTGATGAAGACGCGTGGCGCCAAGCCTTACTCACAGATCTTGACCACGCCCTGCATCAGATGACAGAGGCCGGCGGGAAGATACGCCCATTATCATCTATTTTCTTTGGGGGAGGGACACCCTCTCTTATGCCGCCGCCTATTATGGCAGACATCATTGAAAGAGCTGTTCACTTATGTGGTGCCACAGATGATTGTGAAATCACAGCAGAAGCCAACCCCACCTCCACCGAAACCGCAACATTGCGAGCTTTTCGGGAGGCTGGAATTAACCGCGTTTCCCTAGGTGTGCAGGCCTTAAATGATGACGCCTTGCAGTTTTTAGGACGAGAACATTCAGCCGCAGAAGCCTTGGATGCCCTGCGCCACGCGCGTGAGTTATTTGACCGCGTCTCTTTTGATTTGATCTATGGACGGGTCGGGCAGACCGCTGCAGAATGGGAAGCCGAGCTGACAACCGCCCTCTCCTTTGATCTGGATCATCTCTCCTTATATCAATTGACGATTGAGCAAGGCACGCAATTTTACACCCGTCATCGCAAGGGTGAGATTCTCAGCCTATCAGATGATGATATGGCAACTTTATATGACATGACAGCTGACATCACCAAACAAGCAGGCTTGTCACATTATGAAGTGTCAAATTATGCCAAGGAAGGGGCCCAAAGTCGGCATAACCTCATCTATTGGCAGACAGGTGATTGGCTTGGCATTGGCCCTGGTGCCACTGGTCGCTATCGCGGCAATGGCCAGCGCTATGAGAGTGTCAAACGACGCTCCCCCACAGCCTATTTACAACAAATCGCAGAGAGAGGTCATGCCATTGATAGCCACTATCAAGAAACCAAAGAGGGTTATTTCGAAGAAGTAATGATGATGGGGATGAGGCTGAAAGAGGGTGTGCCTCTCATCCGGTTACAGGACCATCTTGGCCTGACATCTTGGCCCTTTGCCTCAGATATGGTGAACCAGCTATGCGAAGCAGGCTGGTTAGAGGTCACAGATACGCGCTGCCGTGCAACGGATGAAGGACGCTTGCGGCTTAATTATCTCCTAGGTCAGCTTTTGGCATCAGAGGCTTAGCAACCAGCGCGCCCCCTTCAATGATATAACTGTCATATCCTCGGTAATTCACACCAGAAGGCAATAATTTAAAGGTGCCTGTGTAACCTGAAAATCCCTGATCCGTCACAAGCGCAGATAAAAGAGGGGCTTCGATACCAGCTGTTTGCTGATCCTCGCTCTTGCTACTTTTTTCAAGGCCTTGCAACGCGACCGCCATCACATCAAATCCGAGCTGGCTGAGAAAAGAGGGCATGCTATCGAAATGAGCGTCATAGCGCGCGGCAAAGGCGCGTGTTAATTCTGGCTTAATCGACGTGATAAAGGCGCCTTGCAGAGATGGTTCACTGACCAAAGCCGGGTTTGCCCATAAATCAGTCCCTAAAAATAACGCTCTATCTGGCCCTAAATCATAATAGGCTAAGAGTGGGGCAATGCGCAGTACAAAGCTGCTATCACCAGCGATGTAAACGGCATCATAGGGCGCAGGCTTATCATCCAATAACTCCCCATCCTCCAAAGGCTCATAACGCGCAAAGGCTTTTATCTGAGGCACGAGCTTATCATCATCTGATAGCATCTCTGCGGTGAGGGTCCGCACTTGTGATGGCGTCATACCAAAGGCCGTAAGCCGGTCAATCATATGACCTGTCATCTGTTGGCCATAAGCATTATCTTGCGCCAATATAGCAAAATCCTCATAGCCGGCGGATAACGCCGCCCCCAGCCCTAAATCTAGCTGTTGTTCGGGAATGGCACCTGTGATGAATAAACCAGGGCGCGCAATATTTTGATTATTCGATAGCGATAAAATAGGAATATCGTGATCAGCCAGTAACAAATGCAAGCGTGACGCTCTTTCACTAAATAACGGGCCGATTATCACATCAATCTCTGCCTCAATCACTTGGGCCACAAGCTCTTCCAATGGAAGCTCGCTATCGAAATAAATGACGCGGCTATGAGATGGGGCAATCTGGAAATAGGCCAGTAAGAGACCATCGCGAATGGCATCTCCAAAAGGCTTGGCCTGGCCTGTTTGCGGTAAAAACACACCGATATGCGTGGCACCCTCTGGCTTTTCCGGCAGCTGATAGGGGGCAGATGGGGCGTCAGATTTAGCCCGCCCTAACAGCGCCAGCGCAGCATCAAGGGCCTCTTTTGCCAAGGCAGGATCCTCGCCTTCAGGAATGACATCTTCCAAAGCCGCAGGTGGGGCAGGCGCTGGTGTTTGCTGCGATTGCTCTAACTCCCAAATGATGGAGCCTACCACATCTGAGCTATTATCTGCCTCAATTGGCACTGCTTCATCGGCGATATCTGAGTTATTATCCGCGGCAGCGGCTGGCGCGGCCTCTGCGATAGGGGCCTGTGGTGGGTCAGCATCCACAACCTCTTCTGGTGCCTTATCTTGTTCAGAGGCCACCGGCGGTGTCAAAACAGGTTGCGACACGGGCGGAGGCGGCGCCCCACAAGCAGATAGCACCAACAGCCCAACCACGAATAAGGGCGTCATTGGTGACCTAGATGGGCGCGCATGCGCGATGGATAAGCGTGACGGCATCTTCATAAAAATCATTATACCCAAAGCAGCGAAACTGTTAACTTGAATTCACCATGACGCTGTGTTTTTACGTGTCATGACCCGCTATCTATAATGATTAACAGGTCTGGGCGAGAACAATGCTCACTTTAATCTCAACGCCGATTGGTAATTTGGCTGATTTATCACCGCGTGCCAAAGACGCGCTTGCAGAGGCGCAACTCTTAGCTTGTGAAGATACAAGACAGACAAAAAAACTATTGGCTCTCTGTGCGATAGAGACCAAGGCACGGCTTGTCTCTTATCATGATCATAATGGGGCAAAGATGCGCCCTCTTATTTTGGAGGCCTTGCGCAAAGGGCAAAAAGTCGGCCTTGTCAGTGATGCTGGGACGCCGCTCATTTCTGATCCGGGCTATAAATTGGTGAAGGAGGTTAAAGCAGAAGGCTTTCCTGTGACAGCTACCGCTGGGGCTTGTGCACCCATTTTGGCGCTGATCCTCTCTGGCTTGCCAAGTGACCGGTTCTTATTCCATGGCTTTTTACCAGATAAAGCAAAGCAAGCCGCCGCCTTATTGGCAGAGACAAAATCACTGAAGCTGACCTCGCTCTTTTTTGTGAGCCCTAGCAAACTTATCTCGCATTGCCGCCTGATTGCCGAACAATGGGGCGACAGAGAGGCGTGCGTTGTGCGCGAATTAACAAAATTACATGAACAAACCATCCCTGGCACCTTAACAAGCCTTGCGGATAGCTTTGAGGTACATGGCACGCCCAAAGGGGAGTTTGTGCTAGTTGTTGGACCCCCTGAATTAGTGGCCGATTATAGCGAGGCAGAAATTGACGCCTTATTGCAAGACAGGCTGCAACATATCTCTGTCAAAGATGCCGTTGCTGAAATCGCTAGCCTGACCGGGCAACCCCGCAAAGCCATCTATCAAAAAGCCTTAGCAATGACCAAATAACCTTAGGAAAATCATGGCATATCACCGCCCCAAACGAAGCTATCAAACGGCAGAATGGCGGGGGCGGCTTGCTGAAATTTATATATTAGTTTTCTTTCTTTTTCAGGGCTATTGGCCTCTCTATCGCCGATATCAAACCACATTAGGCGAAATTGACCTCATCGTACGGCGCGGCCATCATCTGGCTTTCATCGAGGTGAAATATCGCAGGCGCTGGCAGGTGAGCTCTTTTCCTCTCAGCCCGCGCTCTCAGCGACGCTTTTATCAGGCCACAGACTTATTCCTTTCGCATCATCCCCGCTATCACAGCTGCCAGATCCAGAGGATGCTTGCCATTGTATCAGGCTGGGGGCGGATCAAGATATGGCGTGATTGCGGCCCGCTCTCTGTTTCTGAGTAACAATGTGCCCCTCTTGATACCGCCACAGCACAGTGTTGGATCGAAAATCTAACTTGTGAGATTTGGGTGAAATAATGTACAACAAAGGCAGTAGAGAATCTCATACCCATCGCCCCTTAAAGGAGCTTTTACCATGTCGCGTCTCGCCTCTCTTATCACGGCACTTTTGATGACATCACTGCTGGCGCTTTCAGCTTGTGCCCCTGCTATCGTCGGGGTTGGCACAGCCGCAGTCGCAGCCTCATCAACAGAAAAAGGCTTTTCAACCTCTGTCGCAGATGGGGTGATTAAGACAAAATTGGCCGACAAGTTCCTACGAACAGATGTTGAGCTTGTGGAGAAGGTATCAATTGCTGTGAATGAGGGGGCCGTCTTATTAACAGGCACCATCTCAACACAGGAAAAGAAGATTAATGCCACGCGCCTTGCTTGGGAAATCAAAGGGGTGCGTGAGGTTGTCAATGAAGTGAATGTGACAGATAGCGCCTCTTTGAAAACACGGGCGAAAGATTTTGCCGCTGCCGCGCAATTGCGCCTGAAAATCATTGGTGATGGCGAAGTATCATCATTGAATTTCTCTATCGATGTCGTGGATGGCGTTGTCTATCTCTCTGGTGTGGCATCATCAGAAGAAGAGCGGGCCCGCATCATTGAATTGGCACAGGAATTGCCTTTCGCAAAGAAAGTGGTTGATTATATCATCTTGTCATCTGACAGACGCGAATAGGAATAGAGTCCTATGACATTGCGTGTCGCACTGCAGATGGACCCTGTGGCAGGGCTGGATATCCAAGGGGATACAAGCTTTGCCTTTGCCCTAGAAGCGCAAGCGCGCGGTCATGAGCTTTTCTATTATCTGCCAACTGAGATGAGCCTCGATGAAGGGCGCCTTATCGCAAAGGTCAGACGCCTCACCGTCAGAGATGAGGTCGGCAATCATTTTGATGAAGAGTTGCTTGGCATGCAGCCTTTGGATGAGATGGATGTCATCCTGATGCGTCAAGACCCGCCTTTTGATATGGCCTATATCACAGCGACCCACTTACTCGAACATTTGCCGCCAAGCACGATGGTCGTCAATCATCCAGCCGAAGTGCGCAATGCCCCAGAAAAGATCATGGTGCTTGATTTTCCTGAGCTTATGCCGCCGACGATGGTCAGCCGTGATAGTGACGCGATTGCCTCATTCCGTGATCGTCATGGTGATATCATCATCAAGCCGCTTTATGGCAATGGGGGCGCTGGTGTCTTCTTGTTGCGTGAAGGTGATAAGAATTTTAATGCCTTGCTTGAGATGTTTTTTGAAACCTCGCGCGAACCTGTCATGGTGCAAGCCTATTTGCCAGATGTGACGAAAGGCGATAAGCGGATTATCCTTATTGATGGGAAAGCTGTTGGCGCGATTAATCGTGTGCCAGCCGCAGATGAAGCCCGCTCTAACATGCATGTGGGCGGTCAAGCCATGGCCACAGACCTCACAGAGCGCGATCAAGAGATATGCGATATCATCGGCCCTGTGCTGCGTGATCGGGGTCTGTATTTTGTCGGGATTGACGTCATTGGTGATTATTTGACAGAAATCAATGTGACCTCGCCTACTGGTGTGCGTGAATTTGAGAGATTCACAGGTATTTCGCTGCCAGCACAGCTATTTGACGTCATCGAAGCACGGGCCCCTCATCATGAGAGCAACCGCATTTTACGATAAGAAATAGCTTCGCTGAGATGAGGCGGCTCAATCTTATCAGATGCTTCTAAATCAGCAATCGTGCGCGCCACGCCTAAAATCTTGTGATAACCGCGGGCAGAAATCTGAAGCGCCTCTAGATGTGTTTTCAGATAGGTAACAGCTGTGGGAGATAGGCTATCCTCAGCGCTCGCCCGTTTGGTGGCAAAGTGCCGCGCGGCCAAAATACGCGTCCTAATCACCGCGGTGGGCTCTGCTTTTTGCGGCGCAATCAAATGGTGCGAGGCGAGCTCTGCCACATCAATCATAATATCAAATCTATCCAATAATGGGCCTGATAAGCGGGCCATATAACTTCTGGCGCAGTCAGGCGCCCGGCTACAGGCACGACCTGGATCAGATAAATACCCACAGCGGCACGGATTCATCGCTGCCACTATCTGAAAACGGGCAGGGTACCTGATATGATGGTTGGCTCTGGCAATCACCACTTCGCCAGTCTCGAGCGGTTGCCGCAACGAATCTAGCGCCACTCGTTGAAATTCTGGTAACTCATCCAAAAATAACACCCCATGATGCGCGAGTGATATTTCACCTGGGCGCGCTTTGGTCCCGCCACCCACTAAGGCAGGCATCGAGGCCGAATGGTGCGGATCCCGGTAGGGACGCGCCGTTCGAATGCCGCTATCACCAGCTTGTAGGGTCAAACCTGCCAGCGATTGTATCATCGTAACCTCTAACGCTTCGTGGCTGGTAAGCGGCGGCAGCAGCCCTGGTAGTCGGCTGGCAAGCATCGATTTCCCAGCCCCCGGCGGGCCTATCATGAGCAAATGATGCTGTCCCGCCGCGGTGATTTCCAGCGCTCGTTTCGCTGTTTCTTGGCCTTGCACATCTGCCATATCAGGATAGGGCGGCAATGGCAGCTCTGTCGGGAGCTCTGGCGCGGCAAGCCACGCTTTGCCTGTCACATGATGAATGAGTGATAATAAATCAGGTGCTGCGATGATGGGTATCTCGCCTGCCCAGCGGGCTTCTTGTCCATTGTCATGCGGGCAAATTAGGGGCTGGCCGAGCGCGGCCGCATGTAGTGCCGCTGGTAGGATGCCAGAGACAGGGGCAATATTCCCATCAAGGGATAATTCACCTAAAATAACCGCTTCTTGGATCATATCAGAGGGGATAACACCCATGGCCGCCAATAAACCACAGGCTATAGGCAGGTCATAATGCGCACCTTCTTTGGTCACATCTGCTGGCGCGAGATTTACAGCGATGCGTTTGGCAGGCAATGCCAATCCGATAGAGGATAAGGCCGCTCTGATCCGTTCTTTTGACTCTGCTACCGCCTTATCAGCTAGACCCACAATCGCCATCGCTGGCAAGCCATTTGATAAATGGACTTGCACCGCAACAGGAACCGTATCAATCCCGCGATAGGCTAATGTCTGAATGACAGCTTGCATGAGATGAAGACCCCCAGAATGTGATCATCTCATCTCATGGTAAAAAGGTTAATCTTTTGAAACAACGCGCTTCATCAGATGGCTAAATGACCCTTATCTGGCACGTAGAGGGCCGATAACCTCACCACCTAAAATATGCATATGCAAATGAGGCACTTCCTGACAACCATGCGCACCGCTATTGGCAATGATGCGATAGCCGCCTTCTGTCAAACCAGCTTTCGTAGCAGCACGGCCAATGGCGGCGATAAAGGCTGCTTGCTCCTCTGCAGAAGCATGGGCTGCAAAATCAGACATATCTGTATAAGCGCCCTTAGGAATGACAAGGATATGTGTCGGGGCTTGCGGCTGAATATCGTGAAAGGCAAGCGTATGGTCACATTCATCATGTGTCTGGCACGGAATTTCGCCGCGCAAGATTTTGGCGAAAATATTCTGATCATCATAGGCCATGTTAGTCTCCTGCTTGTGACTTAGGATGTTTTTGTGCGGCTTGCTTTTTCCTCATGCCCAGACAAGCCTTGCCGCTTTGCCAAAATGGCCCAGACATCGTCAGGCTGCACGCCACCCGCCTGCCAAACAACTAATAAATGATATAACAGATCAGCTGATTCAGAGGCTAGTTTTGCGCTATCACCATTGAGCGCCTCAATCAGCACTTCAACCGCTTCTTCGCTCACTTTACGCGCGGGTAACTCTGGCGCTTTGGCAAGAAGGCTTGCCGTATAGCTATCCTTGGGATCATCGGAAGCTTTAGCTTTGATAGTGGCAAATAACGCATCTAAAATATGGAGGCTCTGTGTCATAATTGTGCGATCCTGTGGTTGCTCTACTGTTACTCTGCCAGACGGCGCACAGGGACGCCAGCCTCTTGCATCGCTGCTTTAGCCTGATCAATCGTCATTTGGCCAAAATGGAACACTGAGGCCGCCAAGACGGCAGAGGCATGACCCTCTGTCACAGCGGTGGCAAAATCCTCTGGTTTTCCGGCCCCACCTGAGGCAATCACGGGGATAGATACCGCATCAGAGACCGCTCTGGTCAAAGGCAAATCAAACCCATCTTTTGTGCCATCACCACGCATCGAGGTCAGGAGAATTTCACCTGCGCCTCGTTTTGCCCCTTCTGCGGCCCATGCGACGGCATCAATCCCTGTGGCTTTGCGACCGCCATGGGTGAAAACCTCAAACATGCCATCATCATTGAGGCGGGCATCAATGGCCAAGACCACACATTGTGAGCCAAATTTATCTGCCGCACGTGATAATAAATCTGGGTCAGAGACAGCAGAAGAATTAACAGATACTTTATCAGCGCCTGAGAGAAGCATTTTGCGGAAATCTTCCACCTGGCGAACACCACCACCAACGGTTAGGGGCATAAAGCAATGATCAGCCACCTCCGCAATCACGTCATAGATGGCATCACGCCCTTCATGACTTGCGGTAATATCGAGGAAACACAACTCATCTGCCCCAGCGGCATCATAGATTTTTGCTTGTTCTACTGGGTCTCCCGCATCAACGAGATTGACAAAATTAACGCCTTTCACCACACGGCCATCATGCACATCAAGACAGGGAATGACACGGGCATTTAGCATGATTTTGCCTCTTCTGCGGCGCGAAGCGCCTCTGTTAGATCCAGGCGACCATCATAAATGGCACGGCCTGTAATCACACCAGCAATCCCTGTGTTGGCATGCGCTAGGCAGGCCTCAATATCATCCATACCAGCGACACCGCCTGAGGCAATGATCGGGATAGAAACAGCGGCGGCCAGCTCTGCTGTGGCTTCGGCATTCACACCTGTAAGCGCGCCATCACGGCCAATATCTGTGAAAATCACAGCTGCGACACCGCAATCTTCAAACCGTTTCACCAAGTCAACGGTTGGGACGTCTGATACATCAAGCCATCCTTCAGCGGCAATCATCCCGCCCTTCGCATCAGCGCCAACGGCGATCTGACCAGGGAAGGCTTTCGCTGCCTCAATCACCAAATCAGGTGAGCGTAGAGCCGCTGTCCCTAAGATCACGCGTGCGACGCCAGCCTCAAGCCAATTTTCAATATGAGAAAGCTGTCTGATACCGCCCCCTAATTGAATTTGTGCCCCTGTTTGAAGGATATCTGCCACGGCCGTCTTATTCACACCATTGCCAGCCAAAGCGCCATCTAAATCAACCACATGTACCCAGCGGGCCCCTTGTGCCAAAAATTCGGCGGCCTTGGCACCTGGATCAGGGGCATAGACGGTCATTTTATCAAAATCACCATGCAACAGGCGCACACCCTGCCCATCTTTGAGGTCAATAGCGGGATAAATTTCAAAATCCTGAACTGTCATGCTCTTTTACCGAATTTCTTTTGAATAATAATAACCAGGCACATAGTCGCCATCGACAAGCGCATAATAAGGGTTGGTGCCTACCCGTTGAAAACCACAAGCCTCAAATGACTGGATTGCTCTATCTTGCGTGGCACGCACATCCAGATTCACGACCTGAAAGCCTTGTGATTTCGCCGTATCAGTTGCTTCATCAACGAGTCTTTTCGCCAAACCATGCCCTCGTGCCCAGGGTGCGAGGAAGAAGGTGGTGAGCTGACAGGCAAAGGCTTGCGCTTCATTATTGCGTGGCGGGCGCAAAATCTGGCAGGAACCAGCGATCACCATATCAACTTTACCAACGATTAGGCTACGTTCAGGGATCAGCAGAACCCCGCGCCAATAATCTTCAAGGATGTTACGAGGCGGCGGCGCCAGCCAGCCAAAACCACCCCCTGCCAAAATCGCTTCTTCAGTGGCATCGCAAATTTCTGATAAATCATTCGCTGATAGCTCTGTCACTGTTTCCAGTGTGGTACGCGCTTTATCAACAGTGAAATTATCTGAACTCATCGGGCTATCCTATGGGCGCCATTCTAGAAATCCTGCCAAACAGGCAAGGCCTTCTTTTTGGCTCTTTTCAGGGTGGAATTGCGTGCCGATCATCGTATCACGCGCCACAATCGCTGTCACCTCTTGGCCATAATGCGTTGAGGCTATTACCTTATCTGTTTCAATCGCTTCGAAATGATAGCTATGAACAAAATACATCACAGGCGAGGCTGACATATGACGCAAGACAGGATGGGCCTGATGAATGGTGACATCATTCCATCCCATATGCGGAATTTTCAGCTGCGTATCAGCTGGCTGGAGGCGTGTGACATCCCCTGCAATCCAGTCAAGGCCGGCCACTTTCGTGCCTTCATGGCCCGTGGTCGCCAATAATTGCATGCCGACACAAATCCCCAGAAACGGTGTCGCTTTGTTAAGAACTTTATCAGCTAATTGCTGTTCCAAATCTTCAACTTGCGCCAAATTGGCTCGGCAATCAGCAAAATGACCAACACCTGGCAGGATGATGGCATCAGCCGCCGCAATCTCGCTCGCGGTGGTCGCCAACGAGATATGACAGCTCTCAGATAAGGTTGATGATGCCGCTTTTACCGCATGTAAAACAGAATGCAGATTGCCAGACCCATAATCAATGACGGCGATGTGTCGCATAAGTGTGCTGCCTTATCAAAGGCACAGCATGAGGATGCTATGCCATGTTAGCGATGATTATAATGAGCCGCCAAGCGTGCCCTTGGTTGACGGGATACGGTCTGCTTGTGCCGCATCAATGGCAATGGCTTGCCGCAAGGCACGCGCCAATCCTTTATAGATGCTCTCAATAATATGGTGCGTGTTGATCCCATAGAGATTTTCAACATGCAATGTCACACCAGCGCCCATCGCAAATGCCTGGAACCATTCCCGGAATAATTCGGTTTCCATGCTGCTCAATTTTGGGGCAGGTAATTCCGCCTTCCACACTAAGAAAGGACGGCCTGAAACATCAATCGCCACACGAGATAAGCACTCATCCATTGGCAAATAGGCATGCGCATAGCGTGTGATACCTTTGCGATCGCCCAAAGCGTCGCGCAAGGCCTGACCAATAGCCCAGCCTGTATCTTCTGTGGTGTGGTGATCATCAATATGCAAGTCACCTTTGGCTTTGAGCGTGATATCTATCAAGCTATGGCGCGCCACTTGCTCTAGCATATGGTCAAGAAACCCAATGCCTGTTTCAATCTCTGCTTTGCCTGTGCCGTCTAGGACAAGAGTCACTTCGATATCTGTCTCATTTGTACGGCGTGTAACAGTCGCTTGTCTCATGTGATATCACCTCATGATAGGGTGTGATGTACCTTGTGCGAACATGCCGCCTATTGGCTATGTGACGGCACCTTTCATATAAGACAAATCTCTTATCAGTTTTTTTCGCTTTTGCCTAGTTGGAGCTGTTTTTCCAACTGCTCAGATAAGAGCTGGCACTGGCTGTCTTCAAGCCTATCAATATTCTGGGCCAGTAAATTGGCAAGATGAACAGCCGCTGGCCCTAAGGAGGTTGTATTCACCGTTGGTTTGGGGTGTGAATGGGCGGCGGCATCTTTTAACGCCTCTGCTTCATCCCAGATCAAATCTAGGAACACACATATCTGGTCAACCAGCGCAAAGGATGGGCGTCCTTTTTTGCCATGTTCTAGCGCCGATAGATAGGCTTGGCTCACCCCCAAATATGTCGCTTGATCATGAAGGGTAAGTTGTTTTTTCTGGCGCCAATGACGCATCAATACACCAAAGGGTGTCATCAGGCCTCTCGCTTTCTACGCAGACGCAAATAGAGCGCGCCCCCACCGCCATCTTTGGGGCTCGCTTCAGTTAGTGCGAGAACTAAGGTGCTAAGAGGGGGCTCTTTGATCCAGCTTGGCACTTTGCGGCGCAGCACACCTTGGCCCATTGCGCCCTTGCCCGTAATGACAAGCAAAGTGCGCGCACCAGCATGATGCGCTTGTTGCACAAAACTTATCAGGCGCCGATGCGCGATAGCTTCTGTCATGCCATGCAAGTCAAGCCTATCATCAATCTCAAATGTGCCTTTGGTCAGCTTGCGCGCTGAACTGCGATCAAAGCCGGCTGGGCGGGCTAGTCGTAAATCAGTCGGTGATAGACCTTGTTTAACCACCTGCTTCGCTGCCACAGGCACGGCGGCCGCAGCCGCCTTGTCTTTGGGCTTGGGTTTGGCAAGGCGGGCTTTGGCTTTGGGCTTGGGCGCTAGCACATCTTCGCGATTAGCCGGGCGAACGGATTTTGTCACCTCAGCCCATAAGGCATCATCATCGCGCTCATCTTGGCCCATAATATTCTAATCAGTCTCAGCTGTGGTTTCTACCAATTTCCAGTTTGGATCAGCGATTTGCGTATCACGCTCAAAAGTCCAAATATCGACAAGGGGACCTTCTGGGGCGTCTTCATCCACGATTTCACTACCATCTTGCGCTAGGAATTGGCGGGTTTGCTGGCTGACAAACCGCACGGTCACAGAGGCAATACCATCAACGAGCGCCGCATCTGTAATCCGGGCATCATCAATCTCGTGAATTTGAATCGTGAGTGTTTCCCCTTCGGCGTTACGGATCCGGATGGCTTCTGAGAATTCATTGAACAAGTCATAGCCTAGCAAACGGCGTAATTGTGACAAATCACCCTCAGCAAAAGCAGACAGGATCATAGAAAAAGCAGAGGCAGCGCCTTGCAGGAATTGATCTTCTTGGAAAGACGGGTCTGCTTTCTTAATGGCTGACACGCCTTCGCCAGATAGCGCCTCTGGACGCAATGGCACAATATTTGTGTCATCAGCCGCATCTGAGGTCGGGCGCCGGCGGCTCATCTCTTCTGGTGTTTGCTCATAGCCATCTCTGGTTCCCAGCATGTTGCGCAAACGCAAAATCAGAAAAATCGCAATGACCGCAAATATCAATATATCGACAAAAGGCACTTCAATCCCCATATGTTAGGTGGCGAGGCTCAGTTAAGATAAGTGACAACGCCTCTGGCAGGTCTGATTAGTGTATTAGTCACCATCATCATGCCACATTATTATTTCTTTCTATAGACATAGGCAGAAAGAGGGAAAAGGGCAAGAAAGCGAGGAAAAAAATGGCGCTCTATGGCTTACTATTATTTATCATTTATGGCTGGGTTGAATTTGAAGCCATGGCCGCAGTGGTAGATTCCGTTGGCGGATTACTCGCATTCCTTGGGATTTTTGCCACAGCGATTGCTGGCATTCAGCTTCTGCGTTCACAATCAGCGGCGATGATGGCGCATTTCCGCGCTGATTTGGCCGCTGGTAAAGTGAAGTCTGATGCGATTGCTGGCTCTTTATCTCTTGTGGTTGGTGCTATCCTGATGGTGCTGCCGGGCTATGTCACAGATGCCATGGGATTATTATGTTTTGTGCCAGGCTTGCGCACCATCATTGGTCACTTTTTAGCCTCGCATATCTCTTTGCGTTCGGCGAGCCGGTTCTCGCAAAACCCCTTTAGCCGCAGCGGGTTTACAGCAGGGGGCTTTGGTTCAAGCTTTCAGGATAAAAATGATGATAACGTAGATGCGGGCGCCCAAGCTGAGGCACCACGCGGGCGGCCAACCTCGCTATCACCTGACATTATCGAAGGTGAGTTTGAAGAAAAGAAATAACAAGAAGGCTTCTTCCTATCCCCTATTCATGATAGAGAAGGGCCATAATTGAAGAGCTGGTCCACCGTTTCGCGGTGAAATCAAAAAGGATACATATTATGTCTGATGCCACAGAAAATGGGGCGCAAGCCACACAGCAACCAGGTGCGCAGAAAAATCGTCAGGTTGTCATTCACGCGCAATATATCAAGGATTTATCATTTGAAAATCCAAATGCCGTTGCAGCCCTAACGAACCCTGGCCAGCAGCCCAATGTTGAAATTGGTGTGCAAGTGAATGGGCAGAAAATTAATGACGCTCAATATGAAGTGTCATTGCAATTAACAGCCAATGCCAAGACAGAGGAAAATCAGATTTTCCTCGTGGATCTGACCTATGCCGGGATTGTGTCTGTGTCTGATGTAGAACCAGAAGAAGTCAATCCGCTTATTATGATTGAAGGACCGCGCCTTCTCTTTCCCTTTGCGCGTGCGATCATCAGCAACATCACAAGAGATGGCGGCTTTATGCCCTTAAATCTCCAGCCTGTGGATTTTGTCGCTGTCTATCGCCATAGCCTTGAGGCCCAAAAGCAAGCTGCGCAAGCAGCCGCTCAAGACTCATCAGAGACTCACTAAGTCTCTGATGACTGGCGCCAAATCGGATCAGATATCGTCTCAATAAAGGCATCATGCGCCTCTTTCTCCGCGGCGCTTACCGCATGCGGACGAGCAGGGCGAAGGGGTCCTGTTTCAATCGTAAAACCTTGCGTCGCAGCAGCACCGTCAGCTGGTGTTGCTGTCATCGCAACCTGCGAGGCGCCAAGCCCGAGATCAGGCTGGCGACCGCCTGTTAATTCAATATACACTTCAGCCAATAAATCAGCATCGATTAAGGCGCCATGCAAATCGCGGTGGCTATTATCAATCGCAAAGCGGCGACAAAGCGCATCAAGAGAAGCTTGCGCACCAGGGAATTTTTTGCGCGCCATCACCAGCGTATCAATGGCTTGATCAGCCGGAAGCGGCGTTTTGCCCGCCCACTTCAACTCCGCATTGATGAACCCCATATCAAAAGGGGCATTATGAATGATTAATTTATCATTTTGAATAAAATCTAAAAACTCATCTACAATATCAGTAAAGACGGGTTTATCCGCCAAAAAGGCGCCTGATATGCCATGCACACGCTCTGCTTCAACGTCAATCTCACGTTCAGGATTGATATAGAGATGGCACTTCTTCCCTGTCGGCATATGGTTAATGAGCTCTAAGGCCCCAATCTCAATGATGCGATGCCCATCATCAGGACTTAATCCAGTGGTTTCGGTATCAAGGACAATTTCGCGAACCATATCTGTCATGATCTGCCTTTCTCTGCCAAATGACCTGACTGAAGCGTTGTGATAAGTGGTTTCAGCTGGCGCATCATGTGAAAATAACCAAGACCTGTGGCGATGGCTATATCAGCGCGTTGTTTCTTTTCAAATTGAGATAATTGCGCGGCCAGAATACCGTTTAATTTGTCTTCCGTCATATGCGGTCGGGCCAAGGCGCGTTGCCGCATCAAAAAGGCGGGCGCCCAGCTGGTGATGGTGACATCGCATAGCGCATCAGTGCCTGTTTCAAATAATAGGGGCACATCCAAAATCACTGCTTTTTGATAACGGGCGCGCATCTGCTTCAAAAACCTCTCCCGCGCCTCCGCCACCAGCGGATGAAGGAGGGCCTCTAGCTCACGTCGTTTATCTGGGTCGGCAAAAATCACAGCCCCTAAGGCAGCTCTATCAATGCCGGTCTCAAAGGCGCCGACATCACCAAATCTATCTAGTAATGAGGATACGGCGCGTCCTTTGGGGCCGATCAGCTGGTGAATGATAGCATCGGCATCACATACGGGAATATGCGCCCGTGCAAAAATGCGGGCTATTGTTGATTTACCTGTGGCAATGCTGCCAGTGAGGCCAACGATTACCATCGCGTTACACCTTTACCCCATAGGTAAGACCATGCAATTTTAACTGCGGCAATAACGCCAGTAACGGCAGCCCCAAAATCGCATAATAATCACCAAAGAGATCAGCGAATAAATGAATGCCTGCCCCTTCTAGAAAATAACTTCCAGGGCTAGCAAGCGCATCGTCTTGAATATGGGCAAGATACTGATCAATCTCTGCCTCTGTGAGGGTATGAAAGGTGACTTCTGGCCGTGCAATATGATGCCAAATCCGTTTTCCATTATCAAATAACATCACTGCCGTGAGGAGGGTATGATGCTTGCCTGATAATGCCATGAGCTGTGATTTCGCAGCCGCAAGGGTTTCAGGCTTGCTGTAAATCTGACCGTCACAGACCAAGAGCTGATCGCTTGCAATCACCATCGCATCTGGATGGGCTGAGGCTATTTTTTGGCCTTTTAATTCGGCGAGTAATACAGCTATCTCATCAGGGCTTGCGCCTTCTGCCTGAGCTGATTGGCGAATGAGCTCTTCATCAATAGAAGCTGGCAACGCGGTAAAGGAAATAGCGGCTTGGTTTAGCAAGGCTTGCCGCGCCTGACTTTGTGACGCTAGGATGAGGGGTTTTTGCGGCAAATGCCATAATGCGTCTGTCATGATGATTGTGACTCTTTATTTTCTTGCCAAATACGGTGCAAATGAATGATGGCAGCCGCTGTTTCTTCGACGGACCGTCTTGTGACATCAATGACGGGCCATTTATATTTCGCAAAAAGACGGCGTGCCTTTTTCAATTCTTCTTCAATCTCACCATCATCAGCATAGGCCTCATTACCTTCATCTTGCATTGTGCGAAGCCGCGCTTTGCGAATTTGCGACAAACGCCTGACATCTGAGGTTAGACCAACGACAAATAAATCCCGCCCTTCTATAGATTCAATGGGAAATGGCACATTTGGCACAAGGGCGTAATTGCCGACAAAATAGCCACGATTAGCCAAATACATAGAGGTTGGCGTTTTAGAGGTACGAGAGACACCAACAAGAAGCATATCAGCACCGCCCATATTCGAAATATTTAGGCCGTCATCATGCTGAACAGCAAATTCAACGGCTTTCATGCGTTTAAAATAGGCTTCATCAAGGCGATGTTGCGCGCCTGGCTGCTGATTAGCTGTCGTGCCAAGCACCATGCCAATAAGGTTAACCACGGGATCCAAAATAGACAAATGCGGCACAGCATATTTCACACAAGCACGCTCTACTGATTTGCGGATAGCAGGGTTAACAACCGACAAAAGAAGCAGACCGCCATGTTTTTCAAGTGATTTACTTAACAGATCAACATGATCTTCTGTTCGCACCAACGTCCAAATATGTTCAGTGACCTCGGTATTCGGGAA
Source organism: Alphaproteobacteria bacterium (assembly GCA_011524995.1). Taxonomy (GTDB): domain Bacteria; phylum Pseudomonadota; class Alphaproteobacteria; order Puniceispirillales; family Puniceispirillaceae; genus UBA685. Next base: position 100,918 of record WTJA01000028.1, read on the forward strand.
TTGCGCGATCGCAGCACGCGCCGCTTGATGGACCGTTTCACCCGTTGAATCTGAAACGAGATGCACATGCAACATAACGCCAATCCTTTTTGCTTCCCGTAAGGCCGTATGAGCCTATCATACCTACTCCAAATAGGTTTTTCCACAGGCAGACAGCTTGTTTGGGGAAAAAAGATAATTGGTGATATTCATACCCATAGACCTATCTTTACTATCACCCTTATCCCCATGGGTAAGATAGGATGTGCTTAAAAGACTGACTCTGAGGATATAGACTACTGAATCGCCGACCTATCTTTACAGACAAGGTGACCTTTCTGGGGATAAGTCTGGGGAATAATCTTGCACGATAGTTATCCCCATGAGATAACCCCTCTAAAACAACAAATACATTTATATATAT
>WTJA01000063.1 GCA_011524995.1 Alphaproteobacteria bacterium
CTGAATGGCTGGCCAGCGCCAACGCAGGGGTGGCAATTACCCATTGCGCCAGAAAAAGCCGCCGCCGCAGGCGCCTTCTATCAGGCGCTTGGTATCGCACCACAGTCATCGCTTATTCTCGGTATCGGGGCGATGCATGAAGACAGGCTATGGCCGGCTGAGCGCTTTGTTCAACTCATTACCATGATGCGTGAGGCGCGCCCTGACCTGACCCCTATCATCATGGGCGGGCCGGCTGAACGTAAAATTGCTGACGAGATCCAATCTCACCTCGCAACGCCTGTTGCTGAATGTTTTACGGCGCTTGATGTGGCGATTGCCGTTTTAGCGCAATCAGGGGGCTATGTTGGCAATGATACGAGCCTGTTAAATTTGGCAGCAACCTTGCAGCGACCGGCGCTTGGGCTGTTCTCGCAATCAGCCCCGCTTACTTATGTTGATTGCTTGCATCATTTGGATGTCATTGCGGCGTCTGATTATGGCACACCAGGCATTATTCGCCAGATTGAACCACATCATGTGATGGCAGGGGTGAACAAGATCTGGCCAAATCAGGATGCGGTAGAGTAGGGTAGGGGCAAGATGAGCCAAGAGAAACCAGATAGCACCCTGTCTAGTCGCCCTATCATTCGTCGTTTATGGCGAGACTGGGTTGCGCCTCATCGTAGCCAGATTATCATCGCCTTTTTGTTGATGGCTGTTGTTGCAGCGGCCTCTTCTGCCTATCCTGCTTTGATATCTGAGGTCTTTAACCGGCTGCAAACCGAAGATTTCTCATCGCTCTATCTCGTGCCGATTGCCATCATCATTCTGTCATCTATTCGTGGCATTGCCATGTATTTCCAGGTCTTGACGGTCAATCGCCTCGCCTTGCGGGTCACAACCAATATCCAAACAAAGATGGCCGCCCATTTGATTGACGCCGATTTGGGGTGGGTCTCATCTGAGCCAGCTGGTGCGTTTATTTCTCGCATTATGAATGATTTGAATATTGTTCGTGAAGCGCTGGTGCGGCTGGCTAATAATTTGGTGCGTGATGTGTTAACCATCATCGCTATGGTTGGCACAATGTTATGGTTTGATTGGATGCTGACCTTGCTGGTGCTCGCTATTTATCCGATTGCCATGCGCCCTATCATTCAAATCGGCCTAAAACAGCGGAAAGCCTCAGGGAACCTGCAATCCCATTTAGAAGATGTCACATCTCTGCTATCTGAGACATTGCAAGGCGCGCGTATGGTAAAAGCCTTCCAGATGGAAGCCGCAGAAAAGCGCCGGACGAAAACAGCCTTCGAATCTCTTTTTATCAAATTAGTCGGTTTGTTGGCAGGACGAGCCAAGATTGACCCTATTCTAGAAGTCTTAGGTGGCATTGCCATAGCTGGGGTTATTGCCCTGGCCTCGTATCAGGTGGCGCTGGGTCATATGTTAATCGGCGATGTGATAGGATTTATCACAGCCTTGTTATTGCTGGTTCAACCTGTTCGTGCGCTTGGGACATTAAATGCAGTGACACAAGAAGCTGTGGCAGCAGGCGCGCGCATTTTTGGCCTATTGGACAGGCAGCGCACTATCACAGATAGCGCCGTGGCTAGCCCGCTTGTGGCACCCTCAGCAGCCATCACATTCCATGATGTTGGTTTGCAGATTGGTGATGCCACGTTATTGCAGGATATTAGCTTCCGTGCCGCGCCTGGTCAGACCATTGCCTTTGTTGGGCCCTCTGGTGCTGGTAAAACCTCTATCATCAATCTTGTACCGCGTTTTCTGGATGCCACATCAGGCGATATCACAATTAATGAGGCGTCAGTAACAGATGTCACATTATCCTCTTTGCGGGCACATATTGCGCTTGTCTCACAGGATGCGGTTATCTTTGATGATAGTGTGGCGGCCAATATTGGGTTTGGGGATCCTATGGCTAGCCGCGACGCGATTATCGCAGCGGCCAAGGAAGCCGCTGCCCATGACTTCATCACCGAGCTAGAACATGGTTATGACACTGTGCTTGGTACCGCCGGACATCGCCTGTCAGGTGGCCAGCGTCAACGCCTCGCAATTGCCAGAGCACTGTTAAAAGATGCGCCGATTTTATTGCTTGATGAAGCAACCTCTGCGTTGGATGCCCAGGCAGAGAAACAGGTGCAGATGGCGCTTGATAAGCTCGCAGCAGGACGCACCACTTTGATTGTCGCGCATCGGCTTGCCACAACACAAAAAGCAGATCAGATCATCGTGTTGGATAAAGGGCAAATCCAAGAGGTTGGCACACACCGCACGCTGCTTGAGGCTGATGGCCTTTATGCGAAATTATGTGCGCTGCAAAATCTGAGCTAAGCGCGCTATTCTCGTTTTAAGATGTCATCGATCAGGCGGTTTGCCCAACCTTGCGCCATGAAGCCTGCTTGTAAGGCGTCTGGGTCATAGATATTGTCGACCCAGTCAAAAAACGCCATGCCTTGATCTTCATAAGGTAAATAGGCTTCTAAAAAGGCATCTAATAACCCTGTCTTGGCCTGTTTGACATGCAGATATTTAAAAGATAATTGCGCCAGCGCTTCGCGGGCAGGACGTTGTTTATGGATGAGCAAATAGAGCGCTGACATCAATCCAGCTCTATCAGCGCCCGATTTACAATGCAGCAAGCAAGGGCCGTCAATGGCTTGGAATAAGGCGGCGGCATCATGGAGCATCTGCTTATCAGGGGCAGCTCGGGAGCGCGCCGTAAAATCATAGAGCTTTATGCCATATTTGGCGCAGGCCTGTGCTTCAAGCTGCCATGTGCCAACACTGCGTGGGCCGCGGCAATTGATGATATTCTTAATACCACGCGCTGCCAAATCAGCGATTTGCTTCGGCGAGGGTTGGTTAGATCGCCACATCATCTCATCGAGCTGATGAAGGTTACGCCATCTCACACGCAGAAAATGATGATCTTTCATATAAAGTTCCCACCAATCAGAGATAGTTGTGTCTCTTGGTGATGGGGCATCCCATTTTGTGGCGTGCGGCATCTTAGCTTCCTGCGACTGTCATCTGATCAACCCGCAATGACGGGGCAATCACTGATGAGGTGGTATCAGGATCATTGGCTGGTGTCAGCCCCATAAACATCTCTTTCAGATTGCCAGCAATCGTCGCTTCTCCCACCGGCCAGGTGAGTTTGCCATCTTCAATCCAAAATCCACCGGCGCCGCGGCTGTAATCACCTGTGATCAGGCTGACGGATGACCCCATTAATTCGGTGATATAAAAGCCATTTTCAATATCAGCAATAAGCTCTTCAACCGTCTGATCACCTGATTCAATGATGAGATTTGAGGTGCCTGGGCTCGGCGGGTTGGCCAATGACCGTGTCGCATTGCCTGTTGGGGCGAGGCCAAGCTGCGCCGCAGAGGCCAAGTCAAGAAGCCAGCCTTGTAGCACACCCTTATCAATTAAAGTGCGCCGTTGGACCGCAAGACCATCGCCATCAAAGGCCCGCGATCCGGGGCTGCGCGGGCGCAAAGGGTCATCAATTAAGCTAATGCCACTATGAGCAATCATCTCACCCATTGAGTCTTTCAAAAAGCTCGTGCCACGCGCTATTGAGGCGCCATTAATCGCAGAGGCAAAATGTCCTGCTATCGAGCGCGATACACGATTATCAAAAATAACAGGGAACGTGCCTGTCAGGGCTTTGCGAGACCCCAAACGTTTGACTGTGCGTTCCGCCGCACGGCGACCAACCTCTGCCGGGTTCTTCAAATCAGACGCAAAGACAGCCGATGAATAATCATAATCACGTTGCATCTCTTGATCATTTTCAGCCAAGACAACCGTTGAAAAACCAAAACCAGAGCGCTGGTAACCAGCTTGGAAGCCATGGGTGCCAGCAATATAGATGTGGCTATGAGATTGTGAGGCAGAGCCGCCTTCTGAATTGCTAATTCCTTCATAAGACCGCGCGGTATCTTCTGCCTCTTTGGCCATATCAATCAATGCTTCAGCCCCTAAATCAGTGGCATCATACATATCCAATTCCGGCAGCGATGTGGCGACCTCATCAGGGCGTGCCAAACGGGCATAGGGGTCATCAGGGCTCGCTTTTGCCATAGCAACCGCGCGTGCTGCCAGGACCGGTATATCGGCTTCTTGTAATTGCCCAATGGCTAAAGTGGCCACTTTGGCGCCAACAAACACGCGCAAACCGGCTGCAAATTCTTCCGACCGCTCAACAGATTCGGTCTCACCCAACCGCACAGAGACAGATAGCGACTCTCCTGTGGCAAGTGCGGCATCAGCGCCATCGGCACCTGCTTTTTGGGCTCCCTCTATCAACGCAGCTAATAATGTCTCTGCCATCTTATGCCTCTTCTGCTCAGTCCGTGGTCTATGTTGGTTTTGGCTCTGTCTTTAATCTATGCAAGCTCACTCATTCTTTCAACTCACCTGCAGAGAAATCTTGGCGGCTCATGCTTGCCTTTTACCTCTGTTTCGTTTTATTTCTGTATCATTATGACCATACAGATTTTTATTGATGGGCAAGCTGGAACAACAGGCTTGCAAGTTGCTGATAAGCTCGCCAATCATGAGGCGGTCTCTCTTATTGAAATCGCGCATGACGATCGCAAAAATGAAGCGGTGAAGAGAGAGGCCTATGCCGCCGCAGATGTTGCCATCTTATGTCTGCCAGATAGCGCCGCAAAGGCAGCAGCAGCCATGGCGCAAGATTTTGATGCTGTGTTAATCGATGCCTCTACCGCACATCGCACGGACCCTGATTGGGTCTATGGCATGGCAGAATTATCCGCCGCGCAGCGCGAAGCGATTGCGGAGACTAAACGAATTTCGAACCCAGGCTGTTATCCCACAGGATTTTTATCTCTGGTACGGCCTTTGCGAGAAGCGGGCCTGTTGGATGAAGCCAGCGCCTTAACCACCCCTGCTGTTAGCGGCTATACGGGCGGCGGAAATGGCCTCATTGATGCCTTTGCGGCAAAGACTGCACCGGTGCAATTCTCCTACGGTCATGGTCTCGCGCACAAACATGTCCCTGAAATGATGAAAATGGCTGGTCTGACGACGACCCCTATCTTCATGCCCTCTGTTGGCGATTTTGCGCAAGGGATGTTGGTGCATGTGCCGCTTCATCAAACGCAGCTTGCCAAGCAAGTCACAGGCAGCGATATTGCCGCAATCTATCAATCTTATTATGAAAATTCAGCCCTCATCACAGCCTATGATGCCAATGATAGCGAACAGCTTCATGATGCCGTCTTTCTAGCTGCTGATGCTTTGGCTGGCACAGATAGGTTGGAGGTCTTTACCCACAGCGATGATGAGGCTGGAATTATATGGCTAACCGCTCGTCTTGATAATCTGGGGAAAGGTGCCTCTGGCGCGGCTATCCAAAATATGAATATTGCCATGGGGTTGGACGAAACCGCTGGTTTATCCTTATGAGCTTTGCCCCCTTTGAGATAGCGCCGCTGACCCCGCAGGAGCAAGCAGATCTCTATCCGTATGAGGCGCCAACCTCTGGCTATGTGGTAGACGGGGGGGCATGCCGTCCCTTAGGTGAGAGAGATGCCGAAGCACTGCATCAGCGTCATGCGGTCCTATCAGTCGGCTCTAACCGTGCGCCACGACAATTACTTCGTAAATTTGGCCCAGAGCGTACCCTTTATGTGACACCGGCGACCTTGCATGATTGTGACATCATTCATAGCGCTTGTTTTTCCTATTATGGCGCCGTGCCTTGTACTGCCTATCCCTCAATGGGAACGGCGGTCTCATTGAATGCGGTGTGGCTCACTGATGAAGAATTAGAGATTATGCATGCGACCGAGGCCGTCGGCATCGCCTATGATTATGGGCAATGGCATGACGGGCAGGTGGTGCTTGATAGCCCGATATCTCCTGATGCGGTGTTTGGCTATAGTACGCGGTTAGGCGCTTTGATTGATGAGGGGGAGGCTCCTTTCGGCCTGACCTCCATTCCAGCGGTCAATCGGCGCTTCACGCCGCTGAGCCAGCTTGAGGCTCGCCAGCAGCTCTACCAACGCCTACCATCATCATTGCAAGACGTTGATATCACGCAGTTTCTCACCCGTCTGATTGCCGATAAACCATTTCGCCAAGAGGTCAATGATTGCCTGCTAGCGCAAGCCAGCCCCATGCAGACAGGCCCCTTTACCATCATTAAGGCTGAAACAAATCAGGCCGAGGCCTATCTTTAAACAAAAAACTCAGCCAGCAGTCCCGCGGTTAATAACAGACCTGCATTCCGATTTGATTGGAACAGACGCAACGCACGGGCGGTATCTGTCTCTGAGATTTGAGTGACTTGCCAACAGAGATGTAATGCCATGGCGCCAAAGCCAAACAGCCACGCTGATGCCCCATAGATTTCCCATAAGCCAAAATAAAGACAAGCGAGGGACAGGCTATAGAGGCAGGCCACCGCTTGTGAGATGTGACCTTCTAAGGCGAGCGCAGATGATTTTACGCCGCTTAGTTTGTCATCTGCCATATCCTGAATGGCATAGATGGTGTCATAACCAATGACCCAAAACACAGCCCCGACATAGAGCAAGAGCACGGCGCTAGAGGGCCAGCTATCAGTGATTGCGACATGACCAAGCAAAACACCCCAACTGAAGGTCAGGCCAAGCATGGCTTGCGGCCAATAGGTAAAGCGTTTGAATAAGGGGTAGGTGGCAACAAATGGCAAAGCCAACACACCCATTAGCCAAGCCTTGAGGGGAAGCTGGAGTAAGATAATCAGGCCAATGATGCCAAGACAGATAAGTAGCATGAATGCCTGACCCATTGATAATGCGCCAGATGCGAGCGGTCTGCCGGAAGTGCGGGCTACTTTTTGGTCAATGTCACGGTCCCACAGATCATTAATGACACAGCCAGCGCCGCGCATGGCGATAGCGCCAATGAGGAATAACAGCATCATCACCAATGCCGATTGCCATGAGGATGCGCCAGCAAGAATGGACCACCAACCAGGTAGTAGCAGCAGCCACCAGCCAATGGGCCTATCAAGGCGCATCACGGTGATGTAGGGATGCGTTCTGGCAGGGAAAATGCCCCAAAATCCATCCAATCGAATATCACTATGCTTGCTCGTCATGAACATCCTCTGGGTCTGTGACGCATGGCGCCCTCTCACTATGGCACGTTGTAAAGCAAAAACAACGATGGTGAAAGCGGCATAACGCTTGCAATTCACCTATCAGACGCCTAACTAGACGATATGGACCCGCGGCATTCTCAAATACGCTTATTCATTGACCATGATTTGGCTGAACAGATGACTGTTCCGCTAGACGCGGCGCATGCGCATTATCTTCACACCGTGATGCGCAAATCTGTTGGCACACAGATTGCGGTTTTCAATGGACGAGATGGGTGTTTTTTGGCAGAGGTGACGGAGCTAAGCCGTAAATCTGGCGTGATAACATGTTTATCCTTGCAAACTGCACAATGGTTCAGCCCTGATCTATGGCTGTTATTTGCACCTGTGAAAAAGGCTCGTCTTGATTTTATGGCGCAAAAAGCCACAGAGCTAGGCGCCTCAGTTATTTGGCCCGTGAAAACCGCCTATACACAAGTCAAACATCTCAAAGATGAACGGTTGCGCGCCAATGCCATTGAGGCGGCTGAGCAAACAGAACGCCTTGATATCCCGCATGTGCGTGACTATTCCCCGCTAGCAGAGATTTTGAAAGATTGGCCAGCCGACCGCGCACTTATTTTTTGTGATGAACGCCTGGCAGGTGATCAGACAACTGACAGCTTGCGTATTTTATCTGAGATTGGTGGTGATAAGGCTGCCATTCTTGTTGGACCGGAAGGGGGGTTCTCTATGTCAGAAAAAGAGATGATAGACGCTCTTCCGCATAGCTATGGCATATCACTTGGCCCGCGCATTTTGCGCGCTGACACAGCCGCATTATCGGCGTTATCGCTCTATCAGGCGGTCAAAGGTGATTGGTTAGCTACCCTGTCTCCCCCTCACAATGAAGTGGAATAAATCATGAGTGCACAATCTCCTATCATGGCAGATAAGCAAGATTATGTGGCATGGTTGGCCTCAAAAGAGACGCCCAAATCTGCGTGGCGCATCGGCACAGAGCATGAAAAATTTCTGTTTCATAAGGGCAGTTTCGCCCCAGTAGCCTATGAAGGTGAGCAGGGGATTGGTGCACTGTTGCAAAAACTACAGGATGAGCATGGCTTCACGCCGATCTTAGAGCATGACCAAATCATCGGCTTAAAAGATCATAAGGGCGGGTCTTTGACCCTAGAGCCGGGGGGACAATTTGAATTATCAGGCGCCCCGCTCGAGACCTTGCATCAAACATGTTCAGAGACTAGCGCCCATCTCACAATGATGAAACAAGCCATCTCAGAGCTTGATCTCTGTATGTTAGGTCTAGGATTTCAGCCAAAATGGGGACGCGAAGATATTCGCTTTATGCCAAAAGGCCGTTATCGCATCATGTCGGCCTATATGCCCAAAAAGGGCTCTCTTGGTCTTGATATGATGCTGCGCTCATGCACGGTGCAGGTCAATCTTGATTATGCGGATGAAGAGGATATGCGCCGGAAATTCCGCACCTCACTTGCTTTGCAACCCGTTGCCACGGCTTTGTTTGCCAATTCGCCTTTCAAAGACGGAAAGCCGTCTGGGTTGTTGTCGACAAGAGCCGAGGCCTGGACAGATACAGATCCAGATAGATGCGGCGTGCCAGCTTGTGTCTTTGACCCCCAATTTGGCTATGAACAATGGATTGATTATATCCTTGATGTGCCAATGTATTTCTTGCATCGCGGTGATGATTACGTGGATGTGTCTGGCCTGTCATTTCCTGACTTCATGGCGGGCAAGCTGCCAGGTTTTGAAGGGGAGCGTCCTACGCAAGCTGATTTTGAAGATCATATCACAACCGCTTTCCCTGAAGTGCGCCTCAAAGGCTATTTAGAAATGCGCGGCGCTGATAGCGGGCCATGGGATAAGATCTGTGCCTTGCCAGCCTTTTGGGTGGGTTTGCTATATGATGAGGATGCTTTGGCAGAGGCTGAAGCGCTGGCAAAATCACTCACACCAACAGATGTTGAAGCCGCTCGAATGGATGTCGCCCGCAATGGGTTGCGCGCTCAATTAGGGTCTTATGAGATGCATGAGCTTGCCAAGAAATTGGTGGCGATTGCGCATAAGGGGCTCGCTGCCCGTGGGCATCTGGATAAAAAGGGACAGGATGAAACAGGATATCTTGCCCCGCTTGATGCCATTCTTGCCTCTGGTGAAACACAAGCTGATAAGATGCTGTCCGCCTTTCATAATGAGTGGAACGAGAATATTGATGAGGTATTCCGTCATCACCATTATTAAGTGGTAATGCAGCGCGGGGGACGAGCTATGCCAACATCTATATCAGCCATGCCAACTTATGTGCTGCCGTTATTATTGGTGATTGTCTTCATCAATTTTGTGGGTATTGGCGCTCTCATTCCTATTCTGCCTTATACCGTGATTGACCAGCTTGGTTATTCGGAAATTGTGATGACAAGCCTTTTGGCGTCATTTTCCTTGGCGATGTTTATTGGCAATCCCATTTTGGGACGTCTCTCAGATAGGCTAGGGCGGAAATCAGTCTTGATGGCCTCGCTAGCTGTTGGCGCGGTTGCCAATTACAGCTTTGCCTTTACCGATGATATCATGGTGATGTTTGCCGCTCGTATTCTAGCTGGTCTTGCCGCTGGTAATATTGGTGTTATTCAAGCCATGATTGCCGATGGATCCAGCGTGGAGAATCGCGCGAAATATATGGGCTTTATGGGGGCGGTTATCGGCCTTGGCTTTGTGTTTGGCCCTGCCTTGGGCGGCGTCTTAAGCGGGTTAGGTGGCGGTCCGCTTCATCAAGCCCCCTTTGCCATTGCGGGCACTGTGACGGTGATAGCCTTTTTACTATCTGCCAAATTGCCAGCTGGTACGCGCGCGCCAGTGCAGCCCCAAGCCAAGGGTACTAGCCAGTCTGTGGCATCTGTCTATCGCTTATTGGCCGGGCCTCTTGGTCTGTTTGCCCTCGCCTTCTTTTTGCTCAATCTATCCTTTGCGCAAGTCGAAGCCTCTTTTGTCCTTGTCTTAAAAGACATGCTTGATTTCTCTGCTAATCAAACAGGGTGGCTCTTTACCTATGTCGGTGTGGTCATTGTGATTGTGCAAGGCGGGCTTATCGGGCCAGCGGTACGTCGCTTTGGCGAAATGCGCATCATCATTGGCGGTATCGCCTTATTGGCTAGTGGGCAGTTTCTCACATCAGCCTTTACGCAAGGCTATTTGCTAGTGGTGCCAGTCATCGTGCTTTACTTGGCGGCAACAACTATCATTTGCGCTGGTTTTGCCTTCACTAATCCGACCCTAACCTCTGCCTCATCAAAGGTTGCGAAATCAGGTGAAATGGGGGGCTCGCTCGGCCTCGTGCAGGGTTTTGGCTCGTTAGGGCAAGTGATTGGACTCTCAGCCGCTGGCCCGCTTTATAGCGTTGGCGGGGGCGGGCTGTCCTTTGGCGCAGGCGCTGTGATTTGCCTCATCCTATTGGGAACCGCTTTTGCCATTGCTGGCGTGATGCGCCGCGTAGCACCTGCCGCGGCTGAATGAACAGCCCCTATCAAGAAGTATCCTAAGCGGCTTGTGTGCCGCCCACTGTGATGCCGCCCATTTTCAAAGTCGGTTGACCTACGCCAACAGGGACAGATTGCCCCGATTTGCCGCAGGTGCCAACGCCTCTATCAAGCGCACAATCATTCCCAATCATCGTGATTTTTGACATCGCATCAGGGCCATTGCCAATCAGCGTGGCCCCTTTTACGGGCGCGCCGATCTTCCCATTTTCAATAAGATAGGCTTCAGAGGCTGAGAAGACGAACTTGCCAGATGTGATATCGACCTGTCCGCCGCCAAAATTGACCGCATATAACCCTTTCTCAGTCGAGGCAATAATCTCCTCAGGGCTATGGGCGCCATTTTCCATAAAGGTATTCGTCATACGTGGCATCGGCAGATGCGCATAAGATTGCCGGCGTCCGTTACCCGTTGGGTCAACATTCATTAGGCGCGCATTTTGTCTATCCTGCAAATAGCCTTTTAAAATCCCATCTTCAATCAGGACATTGCGCGCTGATTTGGTGCCTTCATCATCAATCGTGATAGAGCCGCGGCGGTCTCGCATTGTGCCATCATCAACAACAGTCACGCCTTTGGCAGCCACTTGTTCACCGACCATCCCTGAGAATAACGACGTGCCCTTGCGGTTGAAATCACCTTCAAGACCATGGCCAACAGCTTCGTGAAGCATCACGCCTGGCCAGCCAGCCCCTAAAACGATTGGCATCTCGCCTGCGGGGGCTGCAATCGCTTCAATGCCAAGATTGGCTAAACGCAAGGCTTCGTCAATTTCACCCTGCCAGAGCGACTCATCGAGGAAGGAGCCGAGAAGCACGCGTCCCCCCGTGCCGGAGCTGCCTGATTCCATGCGGCCATTTTTCTCAACCACGACGGACACATTGAGACGGACAAGCGGGCGAATATCTGCAAAACGAATACCGCCGGCACGGATAATTTGTACCGCTTGCCAAGAGGTGGCGAGGCTGGCAGTGACTTGCTTCACATGAGGGTCACGGGCACGGGCTGCGGCATCAATCTTCTGCAGGATTTCAACTTTGGCTTCAAACGGTGTTTCGGCCAGAGGATTCGCATCTGTATAAAGCGGCTCATTTGCCAATTGCGCCGGCGCCAGCGCCATCTGGCCGCTATAGCCTTTGGTCACGGCTTGAACCGTGCCAACAGCGCGTTCCAACGCGGCGTGAGACATATCCCCTGAATGGGCAAAGGCATCAGCCTCTCCCATAATGGCACGCAAACCGAATCCGTTATTTTGGTTGTAGCTAGCCGACTTCAGGCGCCCATCATCAAAAACTAGCATCTCAGCATGGCTTGATTCGAGGAATAAGTCCCCATCATCTGCGTGACCAAGGGCTGCATCCACCTGAGCGAGCGTGCCGTCTAGATCAAGACCGCTCTTGGCAAAGAAGATATCGTCGGTTTGGCTAAGATAATCCATTAGGCTCTGTCCTCATTGATTTTCGCGGCTGAATGGCTGTTTCAGCGCGCTTTGCATGGTAATCCATCACCTTAGAGTATGGCCCTGTTGCGGTCGCCTTTCAAGGGGGCGGTATAAAAAGCGCGACAGGCCGTCGCATAGGGCTTTTCATTCTCCGAAAAAGAGGCTAGATACTGTGCAAACTCTTTGGGCTTCGGCTTGCTTTGATGCTATTCATCTTAACAGTCCGTCGCCGGACCGGATTTAAGACTAAATAATGGGGGAGACGTTATGACGCTTCCAAGCGTAAAGTCTATCTTTTACATTGGGGTAAGCCTCGTTGGCTTATTGTTTGCGCAATCAGCATTGGCTTCTGTGCCTGAACCTTGGCAAATGGGGCTTCAAGCGCCTGCTGGGTCAATTGCTGAAAAAGCAAACAGCCTCCACAATCTGCTTTTGATTATCATCACAGCGATTTCTCTTTTCGTCCTTGCTTTGCTGGTTTATGTCAGCATCCGCTTCCGGGCAAAAGCGAATCCTGTACCATCAAAGACATCACACAACACAATCATCGAAATCTTGTGGACAGTTGTTCCTGTTTTGATTCTTGTTGTGATCGCGGTGCCGTCTTTCCGTTTGCTCTATTATTTAGACCAGACAAAAGACACAGAGATGGTTGTTAAGGTGACTGGTAATCAGTGGTATTGGAATTACGAATATCCTGATGAGCAGATTGGCTTTGATTCATATATGATTGATGAAGAAGATATTTCAGGTGATCAAATCCGCCTGTTATCAGTAGATAATGAGATGATTGTGCCAGCTGGTACACGTATCAAGCTATTGGTAGCTGGTAATGATGTGATGCACTCCTTCTTCGTCCCGTCACTTGCTGTTCAGATTTACTCAGTCGCAGGCCGTATTAATGAGGCTTGGATTGATGTGCCTGAAGAGCCAAAGGTGTATTATGGGCAATGTAACCAGATTTGTGGTGTCAACCATGCCTATATGCCTATCGTCATCAGATCGTTACCACGTGATGAATATGACGCTTGGGTAGAAAACGCCCGCGAAGAATTCGCTCTTTAGAGTCGACTTTTACACAGGAGAAAAACATGAGTGAAGTCGCCCATACAGCTGACCACGCACATGGTGCCCCACAGGGCTTTGTGCGCCGTTGGCTCTATTCGACAAACCATAAAGATATTGGGACGATGTATATCATCTTCTCAATCATCGCTGCTTTCATTGGTGGCGGGTTCTCAGTCTTCATGCGTATGGAGCTAATGGAACCTGGCGTTCAATATATGTCTGATGGACATATGTGGAACGTGTTCACAACGGCCCATGGTCTGATCATGGTGTTCTTTGTTGTGATGCCAGGCATCATTGGTGGGTTTGGTAACTGGTTTGTGCCAATTATGATTGGTGCTCCAGATATGGCCTTCCCCCGTATGAACAACATTTCATTCTGGCTATTGCCACCATCATTCATCTTGTTGCTACTATCAGCAGCGGTTGATGGCGGTGCGGGTGTTGGGTGGACGATTTATCCACCGCTTTCAAACTCGCTAGGCACGCCGGGCATGTCTATGGATCTTGCGATCTTCTCGCTTCACTTGGCTGGTGTTTCATCAATCTTGGGTGCTGCGAACTTCATCACAACGATCTTCAACATGCGTACGCCAGGTATGACATTGCATAAGATGCCGCTATTTGCATGGGCGATGCTCATCACAGCCTTCTTGTTGCTATTGGCTGTTCCAGTGCTTGCTGGTGCGATTACAATGCTTTTGACAGACCGTAACTTTGGCACAACATTCTTCGTGCCTGAAGGTGGCGGTGACCCAATCTTGTTCTTGCACTTGTTCTGGTTCTTCGGTCATCCTGAAGTGTATATTATGATTTTGCCAGCCTTTGGTATTGTCAGCCACATTATCTCAACCTTCTCACGCAAGCCGGTCTTTGGTTACCTAGGCATGGCATATGCGATGGTTGCGATTGGGTTCGTTGGCTTTATCGTATGGGCGCACCATATGTACACAGTGGGTCTAGATGTTGATACAAGAGCCTACTTCACAGCTGCTACAATGGTTATCGCTGTGCCGACAGGCGTGAAAATCTTCTCATGGATTGCGACAATGTGGGGTGGTTCAATCACATTCCGCGTACCGATGATGTGGGCGATTGGCTTTATCTTCTTGTTCACCGTTGGTGGTGTGACAGGTGTGGTATTGGC
>WTJA01000045.1 GCA_011524995.1 Alphaproteobacteria bacterium
GCCGGCGCGCTAGCTCCGCAGGATAGAGATGGTGGCAGTCATGCCTTCCTCGGTCCTCGCAAAGGTGAGGCTGCCGCCATGTTGTTCTGCGATATTATGGACCACGGCAAGCCCAATGCCGCTGCCTAGCGTGTAGGAGGCATTGGTACCTCGCTGAAAGGGCTGTGTTAACTGTTCAAGCTCCTGAACAGACATATCCTGTCCATTATCGAGTACTGAGATTTCGGCATAGGTCTCATTACCTGTGACGCTCACAATCGCGCGTCTGCCATATTTCAGCGCATTATCAATCAGGTTTATGAGCGCCCGTTGCAAGGCAACCGGGTCACCTTTCACAACAAATTGTTCCATGTGAAGCACATTCGCCAGCGGTTGCTTGCCGCTCTTGCCTTGAAAGATTGTGGGAACAGCTTTGGCCGCTATGGTTGGTTCGGTAAAAGTGACGGGCTTATCCATATCAGCATAGTCATCAACCACCGTGCGGACTAATGCCGCCAGAGATAGCGGGCGATGGATATCATCGGCTATCTCCGACTGTGTGTAGGACAGAACAGATTGAATCATATTCGTCATTTTCAGGATGTCTGCTTTAAATTTCTCGCGCAGGCTTTCATCGCCTATCTGGTCAGCGCGCAGAAGGAGCCGTGTGGCTGGCGTGCCTAAATCATGACTCACACCAGATAAAAATAAAGCGCGTTTGCTAATTGAGTCCCGCTCTTTTTCAATGTTGGTGTTTAGGGCATTTGCGAGATCCCGCAGCTCTGTTGTGCCTTTGACTTCAAATAGGAAGGCATCTTTCTTGCGGAAGCGGTTCTTTAGTTTTTCTGAAAACTCTGAAAATTTGGACGTGGTAATAGAGGCGAGGGTCAGTAAGGAGCCAAGAGCCGCCACAATTAAAATCAGCGAGGCTAATCGCCAGTCAGTCGGTTGGGCATCGCACCCCCACAGCGCATTACCATCAAATGCGCGCCATAACGAATTATCAAATTTGATCAACACGGTGTTTTCAGAGCAGAATTTCGCTAGCAACGCGGTAAGAGATGCGAGCTTCTGAGAATTCGGCAAGCGCTCATTCAGCGGTATATCATCTGTCTGATAGGAGATTTGCTTTGATAATACCGCCACTCTTATCGTCTGATAGGTCGCCTGGTCGGCCACGGAATCGTCCAAAACAAAATTGGAAATCTTATCTGACGCTCTTACAAATGAGAGCTTTTGCCATAAAGCAGCGTCGGCTAGCCGGCTTTCATTAGGTGATAATTGGTTTGTTTTGATATCTGGCGGCAGGACATCATGCCCATGCAGATAGTCATGAATGGCAAGTCCGGCATTGTAGTTTTGTTGAATATAAGCTTGCCATCTTTGGTTGGATTCCATCCAAACAAATGAGCAAAGAACGCCAACGACTAAGGCCACTAAAATCCAGGCATGACTTAACGTCTTTAGGCTGATGTGAATGCGTTTAACCATCTTCCACTTTTTTCACTGACGTGCCCAACATATAGCCAACATTGCGGACTGTCAGAATGAGTTTTGGATTCTTAGGATCGATCTCAATCTTGTGTCTCATTCTACCAATCAACACGTCAAGGGCTTTGCCAACCTGCCCCTTTGTTTGTTTGTCATGGTCGTCTTTATCATCTTTGTCCATGGCATCACTAATCTCGTCGCGTGTCAGCGCAATGTGTGGATTAGCAAGCAAGACTTGTAACAGCTGGAGCTCTCGTTGCGATAAGGCGACCAACACACCATTTGGGTTAAAGACTTCACGTGTCCGGCTGTCATAGGTCCAGCCGGCAAATTGATAGGTGGCGGTATCGCGTCTATATTGCAGGGATGCGCTTCTTTGAACTCTGTTCAGCACGGCATTCACTCGTGCTAGTAACAGCTGTGCATTAAAGGGTTTGGCAATATAATCGTCCGCCCCGACCGAATAACCAGACATACGGTCATGATCAGAGGATAGGGCAGATACCATAATAATGGGCAGATTATGTTCTAGCCTGATTTTCTTGCAAATATCGATGCCAGATTCATATTCAAGCATCACATCTAGCAATATGAGGTCAATCTGCGTTTCATTGAGATAGCGGGTGAGATCTGCCAAATCGGCACCCTGATATACCATAAAGCCGCTATTTTGCAGAAAAGAGGCCATCATCTGGCGCATTTCCGCATCATCATCCACGATTAATAGTTTTGAAATGCTCATAATGTGTCAGTTGCCTCGCAAAAGGCTTTAGTTTTCTGTCCTATCTCTTAAGACTATACGACCAAAAGTAACAAACGGTAATATTTTAGCCAATAAAATGTCCTGCTTTTCGTCGGGGAGGCAATCTGTGGTTGGATTCATGCGCTTTCAGTCATAACGATAAATGAAATCGTTGTGATTCAAATGGGAGGTTTCGATGAAACACTTTTTAACTCTGGCAGCTTCTGCTGCTCTGACAGTCATGGCAGCGCAAGCTGCAAAAGCTGAGCCACAGGCCGAAGTCCTTCACTATTGGACATCTGGTGGTGAAGCCAAATCTGCCGCTGTGTTGCAGGCTGAATTCGCTGCACGTGGCGGCACATGGACAGACATGCCAGTCGCTGGTGGCGGCGGTGATGCTGCGATGACAGCATTGCGTGCCCGTGTCCTAGCAGGCAACGCGCCGACAGCAGCGCAAATCAAAGGCCCATCTATCCAGGAATGGTATGAAGAGGGTGCCTTGGCAGATATTTCAGCTGTGGCAGAAGCCAATGGTTGGGCTGATTTACTACCAGCAAACATCGCCAACCACATGCAATGTGAAGGCACATGGTGTGCTGCCCCTGTGAATGTGCACCGCGTTGACTGGATTTGGGCAAATGCAGATGTCCTCGCCAAAAACGGCATTGCAATGCCAACAAGCTGGGATGAATTTAATGCCGCCGCAGACAAGCTAGCAGCAGCAGGCATCACGCCGCTCGCACATGGTGGTCAGGCGTGGCAGGATGCCACTGTCTTTGAAGCTGTTGCTCTTGGTGTCGGTGGTCCAGAATTCTTCCAAAAGGCATTTGTTGAGCTTGATATGGCCACATTGAAATCAGACACAATGGTTGCTGTGTTTGATCAAATGCGCAAAATGCGTGGCTATGTTGACGCCGACTTCTCAGGTCGTGATTGGAACCTTGCCACAGCCATGGTGATGAATGGTGAAGCGGCTTTCCAAATCATGGGTGACTGGGCAAAGGGTGAATTTTTGGCAGCAGGCAAGCGCCCTGGCATCGATTTCCTATGTGCGTCAACACCAGGCGAAGGCTTCCTATACAATGTTGATAGCTTTGCCATGTTTGCCGTTGGTGGTGCAGACAAGCAAGCAGGTCAGGCCTTACTAGCTGAATTGATCGTTGGTCAGAACTTCCAAAAAGAGTTCAATTTGAACAAAGGTTCAATCCCAGCACGTACTGATGTCGCGTTGGATGATTTTGATCCATGTGCTCACCTGTCAGCACAGGATATGGCCACAAGCAACTATGGCGGCTCACTCTTGCCATCATATGCGCATGGTATGGCGCTACGTGGTGCCCAAGCTGGTGCGATCACAGATGTTGTAACAGCGCACTTCAATTCAGACATGTCTTCAGCTGATGCTGTTGAAATGCTAGCAAATGCGGTGGCAAACAGCCTATAAGTGACAATTTGTGCACCTGTCTGTCTTTGGGATGGGTGCACAATTTTTTTTAAGGTATTGATGGATGACTATCTGGCTTGAAAAACATATGCCCAAAATGGTGCTTGCACCGTCATTTGCAGGCGTTTTGGTTTTTGTTTATGGCTTTATTGGCTGGACAGCTTGGGTGTCATTTACAAAATCAAAATTACTACCGAAATATGACCTTGTTGGTACAATCCAATATGAACGACTTTTTGCTTCTCCGAGATGGGAGACGGCCTTTGAAAATATGTTCATCTTTGGTGGTCTATTTATCACCACGGCAATGATACTTGGGCTATTGCTTGCCATCTTGCTTGATCAAAAAATCAGAACAGAAGGCTTTATCCGTAC
>WTJA01000041.1 GCA_011524995.1 Alphaproteobacteria bacterium
GGCAAATGATGTTGAGCCACGTGTGATTGCGCGCGGGACACCAGGTTTCTCAGGTGCTGATTTGGCTAACCTTGTCAATGAAGCGGCGTTGCTGGCAGCACGCAAAGGGCGTCGTACTGTTTCAATGGCTGAATTTGAAGAAGCTAAAGATAAGGTGATGATGGGCTCAGAGCGTCGTTCAATGGTCATGACCGATGATGAAAAGCGTCTGACAGCCTATCATGAAGCAGGGCACGCTGTCGTCGCGCTCCATTTAGCGGCGTCTGACCCTATCCACAAAGCTACAATTATTCCACGTGGTCGCGCTTTGGGTATGGTGATGCGTCTACCAGAGGGGGACCGTGTCTCACTCGCCTATGATAAAATCCTCGCTGATTTGCGTGTGGCATGTGGCGGTCGTATTGCCGAGGACCTTATCTTCGGGTCTGAGAAGATCACTACAGGAGCGTCGAGTGATATTCGTATGGCAACAGATATGGCGCGCCGGATGGTCACTGAATGGGGGATGTCCGATAAATTGGGCTTCCTTGCCTATGCAGGTGATGAACAAGAAGTGTTCCTTGGCCGTTCAGTTACACAACAGAAAAATGTATCTGAAACAACAGCCGATTTGATTGACGCCGAAGTGCGCCGCATCGTTGATGAGGCCTATCAAGATGCCGAGAATATTTTGAAAACGCACAATGATGAGTTGGAAAATCTGGCACAGGGCCTCCTTGAATATGAGACGCTAAACGGCGAAGAGATCAAAATCATTGTGGAAGGGGGGACCATCTCACGCAAGGATGCGAATGATGATGAGCCACCAACAGAGCCACGGGCGAAAAAGCCGCGTGCGGGTCTGCCAACAGGTGGTCGTCGGACAAGCAAGCCTTCAGGTGAACCAGCTGGTCCTGATCAAGCATAAATGGCATTAACCTATCTCTCGGAACCACAGGCCATTCTGCCAGGGCAAAGCTACTGGCTGCGGCCTGTGAATCTCATTCGCTGGTCTGATCCCGCCCGTAATAGCGCACATTTTCGGCTAGCTGGTGGATGGATGGGGTTCTCTCATCTCGACCTCATTACAGAAGATGGCACGGATTACTGCGCCTCGCGCTTGTCGGTTCATGACTGGCTATCTCTTATGGGCGACAAAACAGAGGCCCAAGCCCGTCTTCATAAGCTGACTGCGCCGCGCGCTGATTTTGCAGGCCTGTCAATGGCAGAGCCTCATGTAATGGGGATCGTAAATGTCACTCCTGACAGTTTTTCAGATGGTGGCCAACATTATCAGGCGCAAGATGCGATAGCTGGTGCCATAGCAATGCAAGAGGCTGGGGCCACCATTCTTGATGTTGGGGGGGAATCAACCCGCCCTGGTGCTGAGATTGTGGGCGCAGAGGCTGAAATTGGACGTATCTCGCCAGTCATTGAGGCGTTAACACGTGCCGGTCATATTGTTTCGGCGGATACACGTCATACACAGGTTATGGGGGCCGCCTTACGCGCTGGGGCACCTATCATCAATGATGTGGGCGGATTTCGCGATAGCGGTGCACCAGAGATGGTAGCAGAAGCCTATCACCTCGATGCGCAATCAGGATTTGCCATTGCAATGCATATGCAAGGCACCCCTGAAACCATGCAGGCAAACCCGCATTATCAGTTTGCGCCCCTTGATGTGTATCGTTGGTTAGAAGAGCGTATCCAAGTGTTGTTAGATGCTGGTTTGCCCTTGAGCCATATTGCTATTGACCCCGGATTTGGCTTTGGCAAAACGCCAGCGCATAATATTGAGCTCATCCAATGGACGAGCTTGTTTCATGGACTTGGTGTGCCGTTACTAATCGGGGTATCGCGCAAATCAACCATCGCCAAATTATCACGCGATGAGCCTGCATCTGAACGATTGGGCGGCTCACTTGCCCTGACGCTTCAAGCAGTTCATGGTGGCGCACAGCTGGTTCGCACGCATGATGTTGCAGAGACAAAACAAGCGCTCACGCTTTACCTTGCCTAGCATAAAATTGCCTGAGGCTAGACTTGCATCGCAGAGCTACCTATAGTGCGAGACGCTACAGAATATCATCGCTAGGGGTGTCAGATGGCTGGTATATTTGGAACGGATGGCGTGCGCGCGCGCATCAATACAGGCCCGATGCGCGCTGAAGCCATTGTGCGTTTGGCGCTGGCATCTGGGCGTTGGTTTGTTGATAAATATGCATCGAATGATGCCCCCCCCATCGTTGTGATTGCCAAAGATACCCGCCTGTCTGGTTATATGATTGAATCAGCGTTGGTTGCTGGCTTCACTTCGATTGGAATGGATTGTAAATTGCTGGGCCCTGTGCCAACCGCAACTGTCTCTTTCATGGTCAAACAGATGGGGGCCCATCTAGGGGTGATGATTTCCGCAAGCCATAATCCTTATCATGATAATGGCATTAAATTATTCGGACCTGACGGCCAGAAATTAGATGACGAGATTGAGCTAGAAATAAGCCAGCTAGTCCAAGGGTCGATCGCCCTAACTGAAGCAGACACGATGGGCTATGTGCGTCGAATCTTAGATGCCTCACAATCCTATGTGGATTATGCGGTGCAAACCGTATCTGACGAGGCTCTTCTCAAAGGCCAGAAAGTAATTGTTGATTGTGCCCATGGCGCAGCCTATCGCACCGCACCAGAGACACTCACAGCGCTAGGTGCAACGGTAATTCCCCTATATGCCGACCCCGATGGGCTGAATATTAATGATGGTTGCGGGGCGGTATCGCCGGCAAAAATGGCAGAGGCTGTCAAAGCGCATGAGGCTGATTTTGGGATTGCCTTAGATGGTGATGCAGACCGTCTTATCATCGCTGATGAGACAGGTACTATTCATGATGGGGATAAAGTGCTTGGCGCGATTGCGCGTGCCCATCACAGAGACGGGCGCCTGAAAGGTGATGTTGTTGGGACCTTGATGACCAATCTGGGGCTAGAGCGCTATTTCGCTGAGCAGAATATTGGCTTTGCGCGTGCCAAGGTTGGCGATCGCTATATTTTGGAGATGCTGAAAGCCTCCGGCGGAAATCTGGGCGGTGAGGGATCTGGCCATATTTTGATGCCTGATATTTGCCCGTCCGGCGATGGGCTGATGGCAGCCTTGCAACTCGCAGCTGCGCGCGACACGAAAGACCAGCCCTTTAGCCAGCTATTGGCTTTGTATGACTCGGTGCCGCAAACATTGGTGAATCTGCCAAATATGAATAAGGCGATTTTGGAAGATGAGCGCGTCTTAGCCTGCCAGTCAGAAGTAGAAGAGCTGCTAGGGGATGAAGGGCGCACATTATTGCGACCATCTGGGACAGAGCCGCTTATCCGGGTGATGGTGGAAGCGCTCGATCCTGATAAATGTAAGCAGGCTGTTAGCACTCTCAAGGCTTGTCTTTTGGACGTGAATGCAGATTATCAAAAATAATAAGTGAAAAGCGATGTCGCTATATTGACATTTTAAGTCGCATCACTATTTTCATCGGTGGGTCGCTGTCCCCCAACGGACAGTCACATTACTGATGAGGTTTATTATGCTTCCTACGCGCAAGCCGGTATCGGCACGCTTTTCGTCTGGTCCAACCAAGAAATGTCCAGGCTGGAACCTCACTCAGCTAGATGATATTCATCTCGGCCGCTCACATCGCGCGGCGCAACCCAAAGCTTCAATAACATCTGCAATTGACCGTATGTCAGCCCTTCTAGAGCTGCCTGCTGATTATCGTCTTGGTATTGTGCCAGGTTCTGATACGGGCGCGGTCGAAATGGTGATTTGGTCACTTTTGGGACAGCGCGGCGTTGATATTTTGGCATGGGAATCATTTGGCAAAACATGGGTGAATGATGTCACTAAGCAATTGCAATTAGA
>WTJA01000005.1 GCA_011524995.1 Alphaproteobacteria bacterium
CTCTGAGTGCCCCGCCAAAGGCCATACGCAATTCTGTGCCAATATTGAATTTACAGATAGCAGAATGATTAGAAAGATATTTACGCTGCGCCTCTGGCACACCAGAACCACCATGGATGACTAGCGGGATTGAGGTCACATCTTCAATGGCGCGAATGCGTGGCTCATCTAGCCCGCCTTCCCGATCCTGCTGAAGATGAACATTGCCAACAGAAATAGCCATGGCATCAACACCTGTTTGTTTCGCAAAAATTGCGGCCTCTTCCGGATCAGTGCCAGCAGAATGCTCGCCGCCTGCATAGCCAACAAATCCAATCTCACCTTCACAGGATATTCCTGCCTTATGTGCTAACTCTGCAACTCTAGCTGTTTCATCGATATTCTGAGCAAGTGGTTTGCGGGAGCCATCATACATTAAAGAGGTAAAACCGCTATCAAGGGCAATCTGGCATTCTTCGAAATGATACCCATGGTCGAGATGGGCCACCACAGGCACAGACGCATTCTCAGCTAAATGACGGAACATTTTACCAAGAATAGGTAAAGGCGTATGCGCACGGCAGGAGGGGCCAGCCTGAAGAATAATGGACACATTTTCTTCTTCAGCCGCCTCCACATAAGCGACCATCTCTTCCCAGCCAAGTGTCACGAGCCCGGCCACAGCATAGCCATTCTTCAAAGCTGGTTGCAGAACGTCTGAGAGTGTTGCTAGTGTCATTTGAATTTCGCAATCATATCTTTAATGCCCGGGATTGTCTCAATCTGATAGGCATGGGTTGGCTGGAAATATTGTACCAAAGAACGTTGTGTCAGGCCGCCTAGAATGGTGAAATAATACATCTCATATCCCGGTAGCACACAACATGGGTGATACCCGTTATCAATGCAGAAGGTCGAACCATCTACAATATGATAGGCATCACCAGGCTTGCCATCTTCGCGCTGAAGCATCTGAAGACCTGATCCCCAATTTGGTTTAAAGCGGAAATTATAAGTTTCATCATGACGGGTTTCATCAGGTAGACGGTTTGTGTCATGTTTGTGACTTGGAAAACCTGACCAGCCCCCTGCCCCAACGGTGAATAGCTCACTGACTAACAATCTGCCAACTTTATCGTGCTGTTTCTGACCAAGGATATGTTTAATTTTGCGGTGGGTTTTTGTGTCATCAGAACCATATTGCACCAAGTCAGGTTCACGTACATCGAAAGGCTCCAGCACCTTGTCATATTTTGCGCCGGCAATGAAGGTTTCAGTCTCCTCAGACTGACAGATGATGGTCACCTTTGCGCCTACAGGGATATAGACACCCTCTGGGTCACCATCCCACACATCTTCGCCCCGCTTGCCAAGCTTTGTGAAAGATACCCCTTCAACCTCAACATCAACTGTGCCTGTAGCAGGGACAATACATGTCTCATAGCCAGGTACCTGATAGTGAAAGGCCTCACCCTTTTTCAATTTTACAATGTTAAAATAATTCAACGGCACCAGTTTATCATCAATATCTACAATTGGCTGATTGC
Source organism: Alphaproteobacteria bacterium (assembly GCA_011524995.1). GTDB lineage: Bacteria > Pseudomonadota > Alphaproteobacteria > Puniceispirillales > Puniceispirillaceae > UBA685. The sequence continues at coordinate 1,527 of WTJA01000005.1, forward strand.
CATTATCATAAGGTGCAATATGCATTAGAGCGTTCCTTTCACGCTTGGTCCTGAATAATTATTTGCAGCCATAAAGCTACTCAGCTCATCTTCAAATGGCATTGCAATCGCGCAACCGACCTTTGAGACGGTGATAGAAGCGCAGGCAGATCCACGCAGAATCGCATCTTGAAGTGACAATCCATCTGCCAGTGAGGCCACAAACCCAGCCATGAAGCTATCACCAGCCCCAGTTGGTTTTAGGGCAGCAACGGGATAGATGCCTGTTTCGATTTCAATCCCGTCACATAGGGTAATCGCGCCTTTTTCTCCCATTTTATAGACGATAATCGTGCCTGCTCTTTGTGCTAGACTGCGCGCTTTATCTAGCCCTTTTTCAATGCTGCCAGCCATGAAGCCAAATTCCTCATCATTACCAACAACCACATCGCTCAAAGCTCCGGCCTTTGACAAAACATCTTCAGCAACTTGAGGAGATGCCCAGCTATAAGGGCGGTAATCAATATCAAAAATTATGGGAATGCCGGCCTCTTTAGCACGCTCAAAGGCCTTGAAAGTGGCTGAGCGAGATGGCTCTTTTGCAAAAACAGTGCCAGCGGTTATTAACGCGCTATATTGTCTAAAATCAATCGCCTCTATATCCGCATCATTCATCTGGAAATCTGCTGCATTATTGCGATAAATCACAGATTGATGATTTTCAATTCGTGACTCATAAACGGCAAGTGACGTACGCTCTTCACCAGAAATTTTGCGCACATACCCCTTATCAATGCCGAAATGATCAAGTTGGTTAAGACAGAACCAACCAACGGAATCATCTGATACACATGTGACTAACGCCGCCTGACAGCCAAGTTTACACAAACCCGCAGCGATATTGGCAGATGAGCCGCCCATCGTCACAATCATATTTTTAGCATCCTTGGTCGCGGTCCCTGGCGGGTCGGGACATAAATCCATACCCACACGCCCGATCACCAAAAAATTCTTATCTTGTAAATCCTCTGATCGCATCACACACCTCTACGCTGTCTCTGGCGTGCTGATTCAACGTCCTCATGCGCCTTTTGCACTTTTGGGCTATCAGATATATGTGGCGTGCCAACTTCCCACCATGTGTGACCCTCAGCTGTCCAACCTTCATAGGCGTCAACCTTCATCACAATCACGTAGCTCTTCTCTGCTTTTTGCGCCCGTTTGAAGGCTTCTGCGAGCTCAGCTGGATTTTCCACCGTTTCAGCATGGGCCCCCATTGACGCAGCATGGGCCGCAAAATCAACTGCAAAAGGCTGCGTGACTGTTGGGCAATCTTCAATCAGGTTATTGAAGCTCTCATTACCCATATTGTTCTGCAGCTTGTTGATAACCGCAAAACCGCCATTATCCAGCACAAGGGCAATAATTTTCTTATCACTTAACACCGAGGAATAAATATCCGAATTCAGCATCAGATAAGAGCCATCGCCGCAGAAAGTGATGGTATCTCTTTCAGGCTCTCTCTGGCTTTGCGCGATGCGTGCGCCCCATGCGCCAGAAATTTCATAGCCCATGCAAGAAAACCCAAATTCCACATCAACTGTGCCAATATCAAGGGTGCGCCAATTGGCTGTCACCTCAGCTGGCAAGCCACCGGCGGCTGCCACCACTCTATCCCGCTTATGACAGAGCGCATTCACAACGCCAATTGCCTGCGCATAGGAGTTCGGTCGGTTATCGCCATAGCTGACATTATCGGCGACATAGCTATCCCATTTCTGTCTTTCTGCCTGAGCCAACTTTAGCCATGCACTATCTGCCTGATAGCCAACAACCGCTTCAGATAGTGCGTTTAGCCCTAATTTCGCATCACCCACAACCGGAAGGGAACTGTGTTTGCCGGCATCATGACGCGCCGCATTCAGCGAAATAAAGCGTGCCTCCTTAGCAAAGGCCGTCCATGAACCAGTGGTGAAATCCTGCAATCTGGTGCCAACCGCGATAATCACATCAGCCCTTTCAGCTATGGTATTGGCGCTGTTCGAACCAGTCACACCAATCGGACCAATATTATGAGAGTGGCTATTCAACATGTTAGCACGGCCAGCAATGGTTTCTACCACTGGAATACCATGTGATTCTGCAAAGCTTGTCAGCTCTGCTACCGCTTGTGAATATTGCACGCCGCCTCCCGCGATGATCATTGGGCGTTTGGCGGTTTTCAATAATGCGGCAGCCTGCGCAATCTCCGTTGCATCAGGTGTTTGGCGGCGAATATGGTGCAGTTTTTTCTCAAAAAATTCAGCCGGATAATCATAAGTCCAACCTTGCACATCTTGTGGCAGACCCAAAAAGACAGGACCGCAATCACCGGGGTCAAGCATAGTTGCTACAGCAGCTGGCAATGATTGGATAATTTGGGCAGGATGCGTGATTCTGTCCCAATAGCGGCTGACAGGCTTAAACGCATCATTCACGCCAAAGGTTGGATCATAGAAATTTTCCATCTGCTGAAGCACAGGATCTGGCAGACGCGTCAAAAAGGTATCACCGCAGAGCAACATCATCGGCAGGCGGTTGGCATGGGCCAATGCGGATGCAGTTAACAGATTTGCCGTACCAGGTCCGGCACTGGCAGTACAAAACATAAAACGCTGACGCAGCCACGCTTTAGCATAACCAGCCGCTGCAAACCCCATGGATTGCTCATTCTGACCACGATAGAGCGGCAGGCTGTCTTGATAATTATGCAAAGCCTCACCAAGGCAGGTCACATTACCATGGCCAAAAATGCCAAAACCGCCACCACAAAGACGATGTTCTTCGCCATCAATCATAATAAATTGACTATCGAGCCAGCGCACAATTGCCTGGGCAGTTGTCAATGTCACCAATCCGTCGCTCACTATTTCGCTCCTCGCCTTCACGCTCATTTCTGTATGCTTCTTGCCGCAATTTCTCTATTTGGCACTTGTATGTTCCCTTGGGGAAGGTTAGCGTATTTGCAACCGGTTGCAAAGAGGTCAAAAGCCATGAAAGGAGATTGGTTGTGACAAAGATAGGTATCGGCATTATTGGCGGTGGCTATATGGGCAAAGCACATGCCGTTGCGATGCTCTCAGTCGGCGCCATATTCAACACCAGCCTGAGGCCTCATTTGGAAATGGTGGCGGCAACCAGTATTGAAACTGCTGAAAATTATCGTCAGGCCTATGGCTTTGCGCGCGCCACGGATGATTGGCGCACCTTAATCAATGATCCAGCAGTTGAAGCTGTGATTATTGCCACCCCGCAAAATACCCATCGCGAGATGGCGGAAGCGGCCCTGAAGCTTGGCAAGCCAGTTTTATGTGAAAAGCCAATAGCTGATTCGCTGGAAGATGCGCGCGCTATGGTCGACATGGCAGAAGCCGCAGGCGTTGCCAATATGATGGGGTTTAATTATATCCGCACCCCTGCCAGCCAATATGCGCGCCAATTGCTGGCTGAGGGCGCCATTGGTCAGGTGACATGGTTTCGCGGTGAGCATGCAGAAGATTTTCAGGCTGACCCGAACCTGCCTCATAATTGGCGGTGTTCTGGCATTGCTAATGGCAATATGGGTGATCTGGCCCCCCATCCGATTAATGCTGCCCTGGCGTTGATGGGGCCGATTGAAAAAGTGATGGCTGATGTGGAATGTGTTCACAAAGAGCGTCCGGGCGGCACTGTCACAAATGATGACCATGCCCAGATTATGTGCCGCTTTGCCAATGGTGTCATGGGACATATCTATTCCTCACGCCTCGCTACAGGTCGTAAAATGGGTTATGCCTATGAAATTCACGGCACGAAAGGCGCCATCGCCTTTGATCAAGAAGATCAAAATGCACTTTTCTTATATCGTGCAGAAGGCCCTGAAGCAGAACGTGGTTTCAAAAAAATACTCGCAGGTCCTGCCCATCCTGACTACCTCCCCTTCTGTCAGGGACCTGGCCATGGCACGGGCTATCAAGATACGGTAATCATTGAAGCAAAGGACTTTTTGGAAGCGATTGCTACAGGTAAGGCCATCTGGCCAACCTTTAGAGATGGATTGGCAGTTGCCGAAGTCGTTGATGCGGTTCATAAATCTTCCGAGACCGGTCGGTGGGTGTCAGTAGTTCAAGTTTAGGAGAGTTCACATGACAATCAGAATTGGAAATGCCCCTTGTTCATGGGGGGTAGAATTTGCCAATGACCCCCGTAACCCGCATTGGCGGACGGTCCTTCAGGAATGCGCTGAGGCAGGATATAAGGGCATTGAGCTTGGTCCTGTTGGCTTTATGCCAGAAGACCCCTCAGAGCTTGGCGAGGCGCTCGATGAATTTGGCCTTGAACTAATTGGCGGCGTTGTTTTTCGCGCGTTTCATGATAGGGACAAATGGGATGATGTCATGGATGGGGCTGTGCGCACTTGCCAAGCCCTCAAAGCTCATGGTGCAAGCCATTTTGTGCTAATTGACAGTATTTCCCCACGCCGTGCCCCAACAGCCGGACGCGCTGATGAGGCAGAACAGATGGATAGCGCTGAATGGCAGGCTTATCGAGACCGAATTGTTACTATTGCCAAGATGGGCGCTGAAGAGTATGGCCTTATCCCTGAATTGCACCCTCATGCAGGCGGCTTTATGGATTTTGAGCCAGAAGTTGAAAAGCTTCTATCAGAAGTAGATAGCGATGTCCTAAAGCTCTGCATTGATACCGGCCATTGCACCTATGCCGGCTTTGACCCTGTTGCCTTCATGAAGCGTCATAGAGATCGCATCACTTATGTGCATTTCAAATCAACAGATAAAGAGGTCAAAGCTCGCGCGATTGCCAACCGCACAGGCTTTTATGATGCCTGCGGACAAGGTATTTTCTGCACCCTCGATAAAGGAGAGGTTGATTTTCCGGCAGTTCGTCAATTGCTGCTTGAAACAAATTATTCAGGCTGGTGCACGATTGAACAGGATTGTGATCCAACATTGGACCCTGACACGCTTGGTGATGCGCGTCTTAATCGTGAATATCTTGAATCAATTGGCTTTAAATAAGAGTGAGTTCCAAAATGGCTAAATTAAAATGGGGAATGATTGGCGGCGGTGAAGGCAGCCAGATTGGGCCAGCACACCGTCTCGGTGCCGGTCTTGATGGGGCTTTTGACTTTGTGGCAGGCGCTCTTGACCACAGACCAGATGCAGGGCGTGATTATGGCCAGCGTTTAGGCCTTGCACCGGATCGTGCCTATGGCGACTGGCAGGAAATGCTTAAAGGTGAGAGCGCACGTGATGATCGCATTGACCTCGTAACAGTGGCAACGCCCAATGCCACGCATTTTGAGATTACCAAGGCCTTTTTGGAAAAAGGCTTTCATGTTTTATGTGAAAAGCCAATGACAATGACGGTTGAGGAAGGGGAAGAAATTGTCAAAATAGCGCGCGCCTCTGGTAACATCTGTGCCGTGAATTATGGCTATAGCGGTTATTCTCTTGTCCGTCATATGAAGGCAATGGTGGCGCGGGGGGATTTAGGCGCCATTCGCCTCATTAAGGCTGAATTTGCTCATGGTCATCATGCTGATGCTGCGGATGCTGATAATCCACGCGTCAGGTGGCGTTATGATCCGGCACAAGCCGGTGTATCAGCACAATTTGCTGATTGCGGCATCCACGCGCTGCATATGGCAAGTTTCGTGATTGGCCAAGAAGCAACGCAATTATCAGCAGATATTGTGTCTTGTATCGCGTCACGCGAATTAGAAGATGATGCGATGGTCAATTTGCGTTTTGATGGTGGTGCTGTGGGTCGTCTTTGGACGTCATCTGTTGCGATTGGAAGACAACATGGTCTGACCTTGCAGGTCTTTGGCGAAAAAGGTGGATTGCGCTGGTCGCAAGAACATCCCAACCAACTATATTGGATGCCCTTGAATGAGCGTTTGCAAATCATCGAACGTGGTGAAGCAAATCTTTCACCTGAAGCTGATCGCACAACGCGGGTCACGATTGGCCATGCAGAGGGAATGCCACTTGCTTTTGCTAATATTTACAAGGATTTGGCAGAGGTTATCAACGCGGCAAAAGCAGGAACGGCCCCTGATCCAGCGGCAAATCTCTACCCTCGTGCTGAGGATGGTTTGCGTTCCATGGCAGCTGTGGAAGCGGTAGCAGAGTCAGGCAAGGCGCATGGTGTTTGGGTTGATGCCCGCCCACCTATGTTCCGGCCTTCTTGATAATCGGACATTTTAGACAAGATCGTGGCGCGCACGCAGCGTGCCTCGATCTACTAGCTTACACTCAAATAGGCGTGTTTCAGGCGTTTTATCAGGGTCTACCAGCAAAGCTGTCATTAGATCGACCGTTGCCTCCACGATATCTGAAATAGGCTGAGAGATAGTGGTCAGATTGATATTCTCCCACCCTGCCAGCTCCATATCATTTAGCCCAATGATGCCCACTTCATCTGGCACATTGAAACCACGCTCTTGCAAGGCTGACAAAGCCCCTATTGATAACACGTCATCACCGCAGAAATAGGCGTCCATTACGTCACCTTCAACCAGACGAAGCATTTCATTTCGGCCAGCGCGAAAAGTATAATCTTCGGCAAAACTGCAGGACACTGTCATTTCAGGATGTTTGGCAATCTCATTTGTAAAGCCTGCCATACGGTCTTGTGTAGAGCTGGCTTGCTGCGGACCGCCGAGAAACCCAACTCGACGATAGCCTCTTTCCCGTAGCGTCAGAGCTGCCAGCTGGCCACATTTTTCATTATCAATGCCTACCACATGCACTTTTGGGGTCAGTGAATATTTACCAAAGCTATGAACAATGGGCATATCCGCATCACGAAACGCCTCAGCGAAACTTGCTGGCAATGTTGAAGAGGCCAACACCACACCATCCACAGAATATTGTTTAAGCATCCTGACTGAATGCTGTGGATCTGTCTCATCCGTGAGATTCACCATGAGTGGCCGCAATCCTTTGGCTTGCAAACCTCTTGTAAACAAATCAAACACTTCCAAAAACAGGGGATTGTGAAAGTTATTCAACACCATCCCAATGAGCTTTGTCCGCCCTGTTGTCAGCGACGAGGCTAGCGCGTTAGGATGGTATCCTAATTCATTGGCAGCCTTTGTGACCAGCTGTCTGGTTTTATCAGACACAGAGGCACCAGGGGTAAAAGTACGAGAGACTGCGGAGCGAGATACGCCTGCGCGTTCTGCGACGTCACGAAGTGTTGTTGCCATGGCATTGCCCTCTCTTCCCCTACTAGCTGTCTCGTTCTACAATCCAAGCGACTGCTGGGTCCAGTTGAAAACGCCATTTACGTAAAGGACCTGCCATGACATTGAGATAATACATCTCAAATCCATAAGGGGCAGCACAGGGGTGATGCCCTTTCGGTACCAGAACGACATCATGATCCTTGACTGACATTGTTTCATCAAGTGAGCCATCTTCTGTATAGACACGCTGGATACCAAACCCATCTTCTGGGGCAATACGATGATAATAAGTCTCTTCTAAATAGGTGATATGAGGATAATTATCTTCATCATGACGATGGGAGGGAAACGATGACCAATGGCCATTTGGGGTGAAGACTTCTGTTACCAAAAGGCTATCCGCCACATCTCTGCCTTCCATGGCAATATTATGGATATAGCGGGTATTATTGCCTTTGCCACGTTCGTCAAGGCTAATGCCGTCGGGGCCAAGGCGCTGTGCCTGATGACCGCCCTGCCCTGGCGCTTTGCAGACAGCTAGCACACAATCGGTTGTGGCAATGGCCTTCCAACTAGTCTGATTAGGAATGTAAAGCGCGTGTGGGGGGGTGCGCTCCCACACAGATAGCCGCTCACCCATCTCACCCCAATCTTTGTCAGCTGCTGTGATATGGGCACGTCCTTCGACCAGCACAAGTATCACCTCATTATCACCACAGATATCCTCAGCACGCTCACCTGTCGCAAGGCGATACACATCAAACCCTACATAAGACCAGCCCGCATTTTCGGGTGTTATATTTTGGATCCGGCCTGTTATCGCCTCTGGTTTTCGTAATAGATGCTTCATGTTAAAAATCCTTCAGTCATAAACCGTTAGGCACGTTTTTTTGCCGACTGTGCCACAAGAGCTGTTTCAAACTCTGATTGTGACATCCCCTCATCAAGCGCACGCTTCAGCAAGTCCGCCTGCGTTTCTGAAGCATTACCCCCAAGGGGTGGATCAGTATCTAGATTAGTGGGAAAAGCATAGCCTTCGGCTGACGCATGGATAGCTGCATTTCGGTTTTGAAGAGGCACATTCATTCGTTGGAAGGCCGGGAACAAAGCTTTGACCATTGTTTCGCGATCCACATTTTCAATCGGACGCCCCATCATTGATGAGATTTGCAGTAAATTGGCCATACGGGCGATATCTGTACTGTTATTATCACCTGCGGCATGAAACACAGCAGGGCTGAAGAAAACCGCATCCCCCTTAGACAAGGGCATCTGCACATAATGCGCTTCAAAATAATCACGATAAGCCTGTTGATGCACCGCGATATAGCCCGTTTTCAAGAGCTGAGAAAAAGGAAGTAATTTAGTTGGACCTGAGATAACCGGCATATCACAATGGGCGATTGCTCCCTGTAGGGTAATGGTGGCTGAGATATCGTGAGTATGCACAGGATACATTAGGGCTTGCTCTGCTGGCATAAAACCAAGATGGTAATCACGATGGGCCGTCTGAGCTCTACCCGTAGGCCGCACCATATTCACCTGCGCTGTCATCTGATAGGCAGGGCCCAGATAGGCCTCGCATACCCCATCAATGGATGGACTCCCAAAATAGCGGATGAATAAAGCTGGGTCAGCCAAACATAGCTTCTGCAATGAATTCCAGACACGGTCATTCGCTCCCTTGCCTGCAAAATGATCACCACCCGTTTGCGTGCCTCGCTCTGCCTCAATAATATCGTTATAAATCTGTGTCACATCATCGATTACATCGTGCTCAGTGATAGCTTGCTTGATGACGATCACACCAGACTGGCGGACAAGCATGGCTGCCCATTCAGACAACAAACCTTGGCGTGTATCCGGATTTGCTAGAATGTCAGTGACAGTTGGTCCGTCATAGAGAGGGATATTCTTCTCAACCCCTATAGCGTATGTTTTATCTGGTAGGTCAAGCTCTTGTGAGACAAGCGCATCAAGATCATCAAGCTGACAATCTGACATTTGGTAATAGCTTGTCATAAGATACCTCACCTATTCCTAACAGCACCTGTTACAAAGCTGTTTCTATATACTCAGCCCCTGTTTTTGCGCCGGTAATATAGGAAACCACATCCTCACCTGTGATCTTGTCATTCTTAATATCTAGATTGGCGCAGATGCGCCCTCGTCTGAACACCACAATACGGTCAACAAGGTCGAAGACCTGCCGCATATTATGGCTAACAAGGATCAGCGGTTCACCGGCTTCTTTCAGGTTGCGAATGATATTTTCTACCTGCTGAGTCTCCTGGACGCCCAATGCCGCTGTTGGCTCATCCATAATTGTCAAACGAGAATGGAAGCTGGCTGTGCGCGCGATAGCCACACATTGACGCTGGCCACCAGACATATTTTGAATGGTGTTATTAATATTTGGAATTTTCACCGCAGTCTTTTCAAGTGCTGCCATGGTCTCAGCGCGCATAGCCTTATAATCAAGGCGCCGAAACGGGCCCAGCCAATTCCATTTGGTAATTTCACGACCTAGAAAAATATTGTCAGGCACGTCAAGATGGTCTGCTAGTGCGAGCGTCTGAAAGACAGTTTCAATCCCTGCTTCCCTGGCCTGAATAGGGCCTTTGAAATTCACCTCTTTGCCGTCAAAAATGATAGTGCCGCTAGTGCGTTGTTCTACGCCTGTAATCTGACGTACAAAGGTCGATTTACCGGCGCCATTATCCCCCATGATAGCGACATGCTCGCCTTTTTTGAGCTTAAAATCTGCACCTTCTAGCGCGTGAACACCGCCATAATGTTTTGTTAGGCCTTTTGTTTCAAGAATAACATCTTCCATAACAGCCCCCTTAACTCCGCGCTGCGGCACGTTCCTGACGCACCTTATCAAGAACCACAGCCGATATGATAATGATGCCCATTGCCATCAACTGGAAGAAGGCATCAAGCTTAATATAAGTAAAGCCTGACTGAATAACGCCGAACACCATAGCCCCCAGCACTGTGCCAATAATTGAACCGCGACCACCTGTGAGGCTGACCCCGCCAATAACAGCCATGGCGATGGCATAAAGCTCATAGAAAATACCCATACCTGATTGGGCGGTTAGATTTTTTGAGCTCAAGACAACCGCCGCAAAAGCCGCCAACATTGAGGCCATCATATAGACCATCACCTTATGGCGTTTTACATTAATGCCGGACATACGCGCCGCATCTTCATTTGAACCAATGGCATAAGTATGTTTGCCATAAACAGTGTAACGCATCACGAAGTGTAAAATGATAGCGATGCCGATAAACCAGAACACTGGCATCATGCCTTTACCAATAGCGGCATAACTCTCGGTAGGGAACGAGACAGGCTTACCTCTTGTCCAAGCTTGTGCAATCCCTCTGGCAATCAAAAACATGCCAAGTGTGGCAATAAATGGTGGTATGCGGGTAAAGGCAATTAGTGAGCCGTTGATTGCGCCAATACAGGCTCCAAATATCAGCCCCACTACCACTGGTATAATCACTGGCAAATCAAATGCCCAAGAGTCAAAAACTGCTTTTGGGTTTGGGTTGCCATTCACCAATTCTGTCTGCGCAAAGGACATCACAATCATCGCCGTTGCCCCTACCAAGGGCCCGGAAGACAGGTCAATACCGCCGGATATAATAACCTGAGTGACCCCAAGAGCAATAATGCCAATAATGGATACTTGCAGAATAATAATTCGCAGACGCGCTTCATTGAAAATGGAATCAAATCTGTCACGTGTATCAAACAGAAAGCTCTGATTATTCATATAGGGTAACAGCTGTCCCAAAGCTTCAAATGCTAGAATAATCAGTATCAAGGCGATGAAAATATTCACTTCACCAGGCAGCGTTCTTTTTTTGGCATCAAAGGCTAATCCGCCGGTGCCATGCGATGTATCGGCCATACCTGTCCCCCCTTTATTGATAATTGGACATTAGAGGCATTTGCTATTTTTTAAAAAAATCTGGGTGGCACATGATATGCCACCCAGCAAATGGTTTAAGATTTACTGAAACTCAGCCGCATTTTCTGGTGTCACCAGAATGAACGGGATGAAAACAGTCTTATCTACTGACTCACCTCTAGCCAAAGCTAGGGCTGTATCGATTGAACCAGCACCCTGACCTGCGAGATCTTGGAAAACAGTAACGTCTAGGTCACCAGCAGCCATAGCGACAAGCGCATCCGGAGTCGCGTCAACGCCGCCGACTTCAATTTCTGCCATGTCCATGCCAGCAGCTTTCATTGCCTGGATGGCACCAATAGCCATTTCATCATTATTGGCAATCACAAAGTCGAATGGTTCACCTGAAGACATCCAGTTTGTCATCAAATCTTGTGCTTCGTCACGTGACCAGTTTGCTGTCTGCTCATCAATCAATGTCATGAAGTTACACATATCCATGCCGATAACATCATGTACGTCTTTTGAACGCTGAACCGCTGCCTGATTTGAAAGCTGACCGTTCATCAGATAACCCGTTGCGCCACCTGACTTGCCAGCGGCACGCAAGTTACGACAAATTTGGAACGCTTCCAATGTGCCAGACTCAATTTCGTTTGAGGCAACGAATGCCTGACCATCTGGCATTGTGTCTAGATTAATTGGCTGACGGTTCACATAGACTAGTGGCACACCAGCAGCAGCAGCAGCAGCTGACATGGCTTCTGTGGCGTTTGTATCCACAGCGTTCACAATGATAGCATCTACGCCAGCGGCAATGAAGTTATTGATCTGGTCAAGTTGGCGTGCAACGTCATCCTGTGCATCTTCCATCTGAAGGTCAACACCGCTTAGTGTGTCAATGTGCGCTGTCATACCATTACGCATGATTGTAAGACCATTATCATCAAACCGCGCGATTGATGCGCCAATGGTCTCTGCCATGGCACTGCTTGTCATCAAAACAGCCAAGCCTGCTGAAAGAAGAATTTTTTTCATTATTTGCTCCCTTTTTTTATTGTGCCGGCCCACTTT
>WTJA01000006.1 GCA_011524995.1 Alphaproteobacteria bacterium
GCTTCTTGGTTGGAATATTTACACCAGCTATACGCGCCACTGGCCTCTCCTTTGCTGTTCAGACCGACTTTAATCCTTAAAGGCGGTCATACCGTTCGCTTCATCTCTGACAAAACACTATGAAAGTCTGGCTTTTATAGGGTTTTGTCTGTTTTTGTCAAGCTCAGCTAGCCAAAATCTCATTGATCTGCTGAGATACTTCGTCAATGGAATCCATCCCATTTACCGTTTTCAGCTTACCCTGCGCCTCATAATAAGGCAGGACGGGGGCTGTGTTCTCATGATAAACTTTCAAACGCTTTGCCAAGACATCGGCATTATCGTCTGAACGCTCACCACCTGTTTCTGCTGCTCTTTTCTCAATACGAGCGAAAAGAGCGGCTTCATCAACTTTAATTTCAACAACATGGGCCAAATCGATACCCATATCTGTCATCATTTTATCAAGCGCTTCGGCTTGTGCGACCGTACGAGGGAAGCCATCAAGGATAACACCTGATTGGGCCTCATCACTGGCCATACGTTCCTGGATCATACCAACCATAATATCATCTGATACGAGGTCACCACGATCAATGATCTCTTTTGCCTTCAAGCCAAGCTCTGTTCCTGCTGCAATGGCAGCACGCAACATGTCACCTGTGCTGAGTTGAACCATGCCTTTATCAGCAACAAGCTTCTCTGCTTGTGTGCCTTTTCCGGCGCCTGGTGGGCCAAAAAGAATGATATTCATGAACGCCGTCCCCGAATCCGCGATTTCTTGATAAGCGCCTCATATTGATGCGCCAACATATGAGATTGCACCTGACCAACAGTATCCAATGTGACTGTGACAACAATCAAAAGAGACGTACCACCAAAATAGAACGGCACTGCATATTGAGAGATAAGGATCTCTGGCAAAATACAAACCGCTGAAAGATAGGCCGCACCAAGGACTGTCAAACGTGTCAGGACGTAATCCAAATAATCCGCTGTGGAATTACCCGGGCGAATACCAGCAATATACCCGCCATTACGACGTAGGTTTTCTGCTGTATCCTGTGGGTTAAACACAATGGCAGTATAGAAGAATGCGAAGAACACAATCAGACCGATATAAATCGCTAGATAAAGCGGCTGACCACGTCCCAACATCGCATTTAATGTCACAAGCCATTCAGCACCACCATCTTGACCACCTGTCAGATTAATAATCGAAACAGGCATCAACAATAAGGATGAGGCAAAGATCGGTGGAATCACACCAGGTACGTTGATTTTCAACGGTAAATGCTGTGCTTCTCCGCCAAAGACCTTATTACCATGCTGGCGCTTTGGATATTGGATAAGAATTTTGCGGAATGAGCGCTCAATAAAGACAATAAACGCAATCACAGCAATGGCCATCGCGAACAAAATCACGATGAAGATAGCTGATAAGGCGCCTGTCCGGCCCAATTCCAAGGTGCCAGCGAGTGCCAATGGTAATTGCGCGACAATGCCAGCAAAAATGATAAGTGAAATGCCGTTACCAACACCACGGCTTGTGATTTGCTCACCAAGCCACATAAGGAATAAGGTACCACCCAACAATGTAATCACTGTTGTGAGGCGGAACATCATACCAGGGTCTTGTACCACGCCTTGCGCTGATTCGAGGCCAACGGCAATGCCATAGCCCTGAACAGTTGCAAGAATAACTGTGAGGTAACGTGTATATTGATTAATTTGTTTGCGGCCAGATTCACCATCTTTTTTCAACTGCTCCAAAGTGGGAACAATCGCAGTCATAAGCTGCATGATGATTGAGGCGGTAATATAGGGCATAATGTTCAATGCAAAAATGGTCATACGACCAAGCGCACCACCAGAGAACATATCAAACATGCCTAAAATGCCTGTCGATTGCTGACTGAAAATGTCATCCAATGCAACAGGGTCAATGCCTGGGATAGGAATAAAGGTGCCAAGACGATAAACAATCAAAGCGCCCAAAGTGAATAGAAGACGGTTACGCAAATCATCTGATTTGGTTAATGCGCCAAGACCCATTCCGGCGTTTGCTTGGTTATTAACGGCCATTATCCCTACCCCAGCTAAATTTATTCAGCAGCTTTTGCAGCGACTGTGACAGAGCCACCAGCCTTTTCGATAAGTGCGGCAGCCGCCTTTGAGGCGCCAGCTACCTGGCACTCAACTTTGGCGCTGATTTCACCCTTACCAAGAAGACGGACACCATCTTTTGCCTTGCTGATAACACCAGCAGCAACCAAAGCTGCGGCATCAACTGTCTTGCCAGCATCTAATTTGCCAGCATCAATAGCAGCTTGAATGCGGCCCACATTCACTTCCACATAAGTCTTGCGGAAAATGTTGTTAAAGCCACGCTTTGGCAAGCGGCGGTGAATTGGCATTTGACCACCTTCAAAGCCCTTGATTGACACGCCTGAACGTGCCTTCTGACCTTTGTGACCACTGCCTGATGTTTTGCCTCTGCCAGAGCCGATACCACGACCAACACGCTTTGCGTTTTTAGTAGCACCGTCATTATCTCTGATTTCATTGAGTTTCATTTTATTTGCTCCTCAGACGTGCCTTAGCTTGCTTCATTAATACGAACAAGGTGCTTGACCTTGTTGATCATGCCGCGAACTGACGGTGTATCTTCGAGTTCTTTTGTACGACCAATTTTATTAAGGCCGAGACCAATCAATGTTTTGCGCTGTGAGCCTTCACGGCCGATAGCACTTTTGATTTGTGTTACTGAAACGGTTTTCTTCGCCATCTGTCACACTCCCTTAAGATGCTTCAGCTGTATCAGCACGCTTGCCTAGCACTTCATTGACACGCTTGCCACGCTTTGCAGCGACTGAGCGAGGTGCCTGGATGCTAGTCAAAGCCGCAAAAGTCGCTTTGATCATGTTATGTGGGTTTGATGTGCCAATTGACTTAGACACAACATCTTGCACACCCAATGCTTCGAAAATCGCACGCATTGGACCACCAGCAATGATACCTGTACCAGCTGGGGCTGAGCGCAAAATCACACGGCCTGCGCCATAGTGACCTTTGATGTCATGAT
This sequence comes from Alphaproteobacteria bacterium, assembly GCA_011524995.1. Taxonomy (GTDB): domain Bacteria; phylum Pseudomonadota; class Alphaproteobacteria; order Puniceispirillales; family Puniceispirillaceae; genus UBA685. The sequence continues at coordinate 3,065 of WTJA01000006.1, forward strand.
GCAATGTGCGACCATCACGCAATGGAATACGAACCATGTTGCGCTTTGCGTTATCTGTGGCTTTACGGATCGCTTCAGGAACTTCCTTTGCTTTACCTGTGCCAAAGCCAACGCGGCCTTTGCCATCACCAACAACCATTAGAGCTGCGAAGCCAAAGCGACGACCACCCTTTACCACTTTTGCTACGCGGTTAATACCAACGAGCTTTTCAAGCAATTCTGGTTCTTCGTTTCTTGCGTTATCACGCTTATCGTTATTACGAGCCATGATTGTCACCTCTTAAAATTCTAGACCGGCTTCTCTAGCAGCATCTGCTAGCGCCTTTACACGGCCGTGATAAATGAAACCACCACGGTCAAACACAACCTGCTTCACACCACCTTTAATAGCAGCTTCTGCCACGGCTTTGCCGATTGTTGCAGCTGCTTCGATGTTGCCACCTGACTTACCAGCTTTTTTGAATGTTGCATCCAAAGTTGAAGCGGCAGCCACAGTGTGACCTGTTGTATCGTCAATCACCTGCGCATAAATATGAGCAGCTGATCTGTGGATTGACAAACGAGGGCGTCCGTTCGCAACTTTTCTCAAAGCTGTGCGATTACGCTGACGGCGACGTTCGAAATTATTCAATCTTGCTTTCATATCAAACGCCCCTATTTCTTCTTGCCTTCTTTGCGGACGATATGTTCGTCAGCATATTTAACACCCTTGCCCTTGAATGGCTCTGGTGGACGCTTTGCTCTGACTT
>WTJA01000082.1 GCA_011524995.1 Alphaproteobacteria bacterium
CCAATGGAGTATCCAGCCCTTCACCGGCAAAGGTAGCTTGCCCCTCTTTGGTTTTTCCAATTGTGCCATCAAAGAAGTTCATCTTGGGCGAACCAAGGAAGCCAGCAACAAATTCATTGGCAGGCATATTAAACAAATCCATCGGCGCACCGACTTGCATCACTTCACCATCTTTTAGAACGACAATCTTATCCGCCAAAGTCATGGCTTCAATCTGGTCATGTGTCACATAAATGGTTGTGGCGCCAAGCTGGGAATGTAATTTCGCAATTTCAACGCGCGTATCATGACGGAGCGCCGCATCAAGGTTTGACAGCGGCTCATCAAACAAGAACACATCTGGATTACGGACGATAGCACGCCCAATAGCAACACGCTGTCGCTGACCACCTGAGAGGGCTGCAGGGCGACGATCAAGAAGATGTTCCATTTGCAAAATCTTAGCCGCTGCTTCAACACGCTCTTTAATCTCTGCCTTGGCCACACCTTCAAGCGATAAAGAGAAGGCCATGTTATGGAACACCGTCATATGCGGATAAAGAGCATAAGATTGGAACACCATGGCAATACCGCGCTTAGAGGGCGGCAAATCCATCACAGGGCGATCGGCAATGATAATCTCGCCACTTGATAGCGTCTCTAATCCAGCAATGAGGCGCAGCAATGTTGATTTACCGCAACCAGATGGTCCGACAAATACAACAAATTCCCCTTTATTGATCTCCAGATCAACGTGACGAATGACATCAACCTTACCGAAGGATTTATTTACGTCCTTTAGTTCAACCTGCGCCATTTAAATCTCCTCGAAGGATGCAGTTAAGTTTTCAAAATCAAAGCGACAACGAAGTGTTTGTGTCTCAGAGATGCGGTCAAATACCAACTCTGTCTCGCCGCCTGTTACCTCAGTCATCTGGTTAGCCGTCATCATAGCAGGCTGTGTTTTACGCCAAGCAAGAAAGGCCGCTAAGTCTTGATAAACAGAGCCATCGCGCCCTGCCTCTTCCAGCCCTGCTCTTTTCTTGTGAGCCTCTGCCACAGGAAGCCATGTCTGGTTAGCATCTGAAAATCCGCCTTGCGGTGCTTTGCTATCCCATACCATTGGCGTACGGCACGTATCGCGGCCTAAGAAGATTGGCGCAAATTCTATGCCCCACGGATCTTGCATCTGGTCAATAGGGATATCTTGGATATCAGCACAAGCCAGCTCTTCCCCTTGGAAAATACAAGTAGACCCAATAAGGCTAATCTCTAATTTCAACAGCAATAATTGCATGGCTTCTTGCTGATCCTCTGTCAGACCAAGCGGCGCTAATTGCCGAGTGGCAACCCGCGGCACGTCATGATTAGAGAATGCAAAGGTCAAACGGCCTGTCTCATTAAAGGCGCCAATGGCTTTGGTAATTGCCTCTTTCAGACCGGCAACGCTGAGCCCGCCCCATTCCAACAGATTGAAATTATAGGTCGCATGTAAACGGCCTGGCGCCGTGAAAGTCTGGCTTGCCAAAATGGGATCATCACCATGTAACTCACCCATCAAAAACTTATCACCTTCATAGCTATCTGCCACAGCGCGAAATGCCTCACTAAATTGCTGAATAGCAGGCTGATTCAATTGCGCAGAGTCATGAAGCTGTCTGAAAAAGGGCTGCTGATCTTGTGGCATAGGCCCAGGTACAAAATTCAAATTTGGCTTATTGTCCTGATAAGGCGCCTCATCAGCATTGATGGTATGAACCGCATCCAAACGGAACCCATCCACGCCCCGGTCAAACCAGAAACGTGCTACGTCTGTCAAAGCATCTCTCACAGCTGGATTAGCATGATTCAGGTTTGGCTGGCTTGCCAGAAAATTATGCAGATAATATTGCTGGCGTCTTGGCTCCCAACTCCAGGCACGTCCGCCAAAGAAGGATAACCAATTCGTTGGCGCTGAACCATCATCAAGCGGGTCTACCCAATGGAACCAATCAGCCTTTGGGTTATCTCTCGATTGCCTACTTTCTTGGAACCAGGCATGCTGATCAGAGCAATGAGCTGGCACAATATCAATCATCAGCTTCAAGCCTAACTCATGCGCTTTGGCAATCATCTCATCAAAGTCAGCCAGAGTCCCATATTCCGGATTGATGTCGCAATAATCAGACACATCATAGCCAAAGTCTTTTTGCGGCGACTTAAAGAAAGGGCTAATCCAAATCGCATCAACACCTAAATTAGCAATATAGTCTAAGCGTGACGTGATGCCTGGTAAGTCACCAATGCCATCGCCATTGCTATCTTGGAAAGAGCGCGGATAAATCTGATAAATCGTTGCGGTTTCCCACCATTTCAAAGGTGCCATAATTAGCCCCCCTTCACTGAGCCAGCAAGAAGGCCGCGGATGAAATAGCGCTGCATCGCCAAGAAGACAATCACAGGAACAATCATCGAGATCACAGCAGACGCATTCAGCAAATGGAGCTGGTCTTTAAAGGTACCTAGCTGGGCTTGCAACCGAATAGGGAACACCAAATCATCCGCGTTATTCGGACCAATATAGAGCGCCACAATCAAATCATTCCACACCCAAAGGAATTGGAAAATACTAAATGAGGCAAGCGCTGGCACCGATAGAGGCACAATGAGCTTGGTGAAAATCTGCAGATGATTAGCCCCATCAATACGCGCGCTTTCAAGCAACTCACGAGGCAAGCCAACAATATAATTTCGCAGCAAATAAATCGCGAGCGGTAAGCCGAACGCCGTATGGGTAATCCACAAGCTCGCGAAACTCTTCGATGCCACCTCACAGCTCTTTGTGAGCTCACAATCTGTTAGCCATTGGTTCAACGCGGTTGCCCATGATGCGATACCGCTAAAGCCTTGCAAAATAGGCAAGAACGCAAGCTGGGTTGGTACAACCATCAAAGATACCACAATCACAAATAACCAATCACGCCCTGGGAAACGCATCCACGCAAAGGCATAGGCCGCAAATGCCGCAATGGTAATTGGGATAATCGTAGCAGGCACTGTGACAATGAAGGAGGAAATAAGCGCATTTGGCACATGCTTATTCTCAAACAAAACCTCTTCATAGGCTTCGGTTCCAAACACTGGATTTTGATCAATAAACACATCTAACTTTTTGGGCTTTGGGTTTGTCGGCTCATCAAATGTCCAGGTGAAGTCACCATTGGCCTCAAACACAAAGTCACCACCGCGCACATCCAAAGCCTCACCGACTGGCACGAGGCGGCGCACCAATTTTGTCTTATCAGGGTTATCTGGATCAGGCACGCGCCCCTTTGTGAGGATTGATTTGACCTCGCCTGAGATAGGAAATTCTTCTTCGCCAATATTGAGCCTATCGAAGATATTGCCTGTCTTCACCAGAACTTCGTCTGTCTCCCCCTTATCGTGGGTGCTAAAGCGATGGCCCAATTCAGTGGGGGTGAAAGCTGTCCAAAAGCCAGAGGTTTTTGAGGCAAGCTCTGAACGCAATGAGGTCGTTACAAGCGCCACAAATGGCACAACCCAAATAAAGACGATAAGAGCTAAGACAACGTGATTTAACGTACGAGTGACCATGATCTATCCCTCTCCTAGCTCAAATCTTTTTGTTCACGGCGAATGCGCCATGCATTGAAAATCATATTTGGCACCACTGTTAACATGAGCATGACAGCGATCGCTGCGAACAGATTATCCACATTATCGCCGCCGATTGACCAGTTGTTACGCGCATTTTCCATCATCACTGCCAGCAATAATTTATCATCATCATTCGCTGACAAGGCGTAAGGAATATCAAACACCTTCAAAAC